>CAMPEU010000011.1 GCA_946804195.1 uncultured Candidatus Saccharibacteria bacterium
CAATCTAGCACGTAATATTACCGCAGTATTATTAGCAATCTCTGTTTTGACATTCATCAGCGGCTCTGGCTCATGGACCTATCCAACTAACAACGAAATGGAAAGTTTTGTCGCGACCCTATCCGGATGGAGCATGGATCAATGGCTATTTGCTAGTGCGGCTGCATGTATATTCACCCTCGCATTCGTCATGATCTCTTCACTCCTCGGAGGAGTTTCGTCATACACATCTGCCGAAACTGCGAAAGGCAAACAAGTTGCACTGAACGATGCGTTCCGTATCGCATTCGAGCACCTTTGGAGTTATGTGTGGCTGCAAATTATCCTCTTCGTAAAGTTACTCCTCTGGACACTGCTCTTTATCGTACCCGGTATCTACTTTTCATTCCGTTATAGCCTTGCCGGTGTCGCATTTTATGATTCAAAGAAGAATCTGCGAGGAGATGCCGCAATCCAAGAAAGCCTACGCCTAACAAAGAACGGCTGGATCACAACGTTCACATCAAATATATTGTTCAACCTACTAACTCTTGGCGTGCTAAAATCTATCGTTACGACCGGTGTCAATGCAATGCTCTATAAGCAATTCGAGTCAGTAGGCGACAAAAAACCACCCGCACACTGGATATCATGGTATACGCTTGTTTTGGCATCCATAGCTCTTGCTATGTCCTTAATTTTCCTCGTTATCGATATAGTGCAACAAACAACATAGTTTCATCGTAACGATCAGTTGCCACCCCCGCGTTGATAAGTTATACTTTGCGATGTATCTGCGGATGTGGCGGAATTGGTAGACGCGCTAGCTTCAGGTGTTAGTGCCCGCAAGGGCGTGGAGGTTCAAGTCCTCTCATCCGTACCAAATAAAAACGACCCGGTGGGTCGGTTTTATTTGACATCAGATTCTTACATAACTATGACTCTGTCACCGTTCACAACTGTTATAAATAATGATAATTAGCTAGGTGCACCAAAACGCGCAAAATCACTGCCATCGTAATCACTGCGTAACCAGCTGTCTAATTGCTTTTTGTCAGTATTCTGCTTGACGCCCGTATTCATAGTTGCCTGAGGATCAAAGACATCGCGTACACCCTCGAATAATTTATTAACATCGTCCTCGAGGACTCCATAAGCATATGGTGCTTTCAAGCGACCTTCGGCAGCTTCTCCAATCAGATGTCCGCCGTGTTCCGTTACAGCCAGCGACCAGTCTTCTAGCAATTTAAAAATCTTTTGCTTGTCTACTGCTTTGTTCAAATCTAGCATAGGATAGGCATAATACACGTTTTGATACGCACGACCCGACAAGGGTAGATTAACGCGCCGCTTTTTTTCGATTTCGGCCACCGCGTTCGAGAATTCTTCAAATCGATCCGACGGAACAAACGCTCCATTCAAAAATCCGGGTGCACAGATATTCTTTTGGTCAGAAAACAGCACAACAGCCGGAACATGTAGCAATTCTTTCAAGTGTGTAATCTTATCCTCGTCACTCTCTAACACAAGGTACGAAGGTAGTTTTGAAAAATGCTTCGCCAATTTTTTGCCAATCTTTTTCTTTGCACGACCGCTCTTGTCATCAAATTCTAGATATACAACGGAGGCGACATTTCCGTGCTCCGACGCATCACTATAAAACTGATAGCGATTACCTTGCGCGATGGCTGTTTCGAAAAGCCTACCATCAATCAATTCCATAACAGCTGGCTTAAAGAGTCGCAAAATATCCATGCCATCCCTGGCTGATTCATGATCAGTAAACGCAATTGCACCGACAAGTGGTTTTTGCGGCAATACCTCGGCCTTCATAATAACTTCAGAAATAATTCCCAGCGTTCCCTGGCTTCCGATTAAGAGCGGCGCCAGATCCATTGAGCCATTGCGTTGCTTTACATTAACAATGCCATAACCAACATTGTCGCAAACATCGATTGCTAACGTATCTAATAGCTGATCATTATCGCAAATCAAATTATCAATGCCCCTATAGATTTCACCTTCAAATGTCTGCAGGCCCTTTTTTCGCGCAACTTCACGCTTACTCAAACGTCCTGACTGTATGACGTCGCCATTCGATAACACCACTTCTAATTGATGCACCCAAGCCGATGTCGAACCGTATTTACCAGATAAGATACCGCCGGCATTATTCGCAATAGCGCCACCTAGTGTACTGTAGCCCTGCGAACCCGGAAATGAAGGAATATAAAGCCCATAGAGTCGTAACGCCTCATTGAGCGATTTAAACGTAATACCTGGCTGTACTCGTACAAGGCGCTGTTTTGCATCAACCTCAAAAATCGTATCCATATAAGCCTGAACATCTACGATCACACCCTCGCCGATCGCACCACCTGTCTGGTCGGTGCCTCCTCCTCGTGGGGTGATGGGTAATTTGTGGCCTTTTTCGGCTAGCTGCCACGAAAAACGAGCAATTTTACGGAGGTCGCTTGTGGAACGCGGAAAAACAACCATATCGGGTGTTATCGTCAAGACGCTACCGTCGGTAGCAAAACGGCGACGAACATTATCATTGTTCGTTACCTCACCCTGCAGGTGTTCGTTGAGGTATTCCGATACTTTACTCATCACTATAATAATAGCACAAGCAAGATAAGTTTTTGAACACTAGTCTCACGGAGATAAATATGCTATAGTCGTCGATGATTCATCATATATCTATGCGGATGTGGTGGCTACGAGAACGTGAATGATCGTAGACACGCATGCATGTATTGCGATATAGCCGTGACGACAGTAAACTAGATGCTGTGACCTACGAATTATGCGGATGTGGTGGAATTGGTAGACACGCATGCCTTAGGAGCATGTGCCGAAAGGCGTGAAGGTTCAAGTCCTTTCATCCGCACCAATAAAAAACCGACTCTATTGAGTCGATTTTTTATTTATATACCATTGTCACTCGACCATCTGATTCATTGACTTTTTGATAGCCAAATTTTTCATATAGACGCCTGGCTGCGCTATTATTGTCATCGGTTTCCAGCCAAATGCCACCGGGTGCCGCAAAATCATCATGTACAATTTTCATCAATAGATATGCCAAACCTCTGCCAACAGCATTCTCGTATAGTCTTATAGCAAACGTATGCCCAGCATGAAGATCAGGGCGCTCGTTCAAGCCAAACCATGCTATGCCATCGAGCGAACCGCCACAATACAAAGAATACACGCTACGATCTTTTTTATCGTACCAGTCATTTGCTTTATCTACGTTCATGAAACGTTTCGTCGCATCGTTTGGAGTATTTTGCATAATATGCAGCTGTTTAGAGACACGAACAAGATCATTTGCTAATTTTGCATTCCATCCTTCGTAAACATCTACTCCTGCTTCGTGTAGCTTTGGTTCGGAGGTTATATTGACTGATCGCATGCCATCCATAATAATTTTTCACAAAAAAAGGGCGCACTAAGCACCTTCTAGGCGGAAGAAGACGAGCGTCGCGTCTCCATAACTACGATTGTCCACCACAACAACTCCAGGTCTGGTCGGGCACTCGTCTCTTCCTGGTTGTGATAATACCATAAGCGCTCCAGGTTTTAAAAGACCCATTAATTTAGTAACTGTGGAAAACTGCGTATCGCCATATGGTGGATCGGCAAAAATTATGTCGAAAAGCTCATCATCGTACGTCGTGATCCACGATGCAACGGGTACCTTGATGGACTTCGTTTTATCCTTAATGTCCAATGACGTGATATTCGCAACGATTGTTTCATACGCCCTACCATCTTTTTCCAAAAATATTGCGTGTTTTGCTCCTCGACTAATAGCCTCGATCCCTAGCGATCCAGTTCCCGCAAAAGCATCTAATACCCTAGCGCCCTTGATCTCATCACCGATAATGTTGAACAATGCATTTCGAATTCGTTCACCCATAGGGTGAGTCCTGTTACCATCGGGTGCGGCTATAATTCTCCCCCCTACGCTTCCAGAGATAATGCGAAGATTCATGATTTGGAAGTCCTTGCGGCCGCCTTTTGGGCACAGCTATACCACGCCAGGGTTACTGTGCGAATAATCTCCGGCAGTAGTTGGGCCTTGGTTTCACGCGCCAAACGACGCGTCCATCCAGCCCGTGAAAACTCTTTATATAATTTGAGTGCATGAATTCGATGAAGCGAATCATCGAAAAGTGGCAGAAACCCGTCGTTGTTGAGTTTGACGAGATCGTTGCTACTCGGTGACGTCCCCGATAATCGTGCAGTGGCGAGTGTCGTCGCAACACCCCACTCAAATGTGAAGTGAGTTGTCATAACTCCTTTGGCTCCCCAAAATTCCCAGTTATTCGCTAATTGATGTCGTCGATTTTTACCTGGCAGGACAAGCTTTTTGCGACGCGTATTGCGCGTTTCTAAACCTTCGCCGTCCCGAAGCTCAATGAGTTTGTCTTCGAGCGGGTAGTGATGAGCTGGAGTTAATCCATCAGTAATCGCGTGTGCAAGCCAAGACGCTTCGAAAGCGGCACGTTGCTTGTTGTTTTCGACGAGGGCATTAGTAAGATTGCGCATGTGATCAGTTATCATTTGACGAAGTGCATTGTCATCACGATCGGTTGGATCAATATAGTGCCACGGCTCGTCCTGACCCGGACTCTTTCTCTTTATCCCATCAGGACCGTTCAATCCCTCAAAATGCAAAATATCACTAGCGGTTGGAAAATACTGTCGTTTTCCTAGTAGTTGCTTTAAATCCCGCCGGGCACGACGATCAATGCGTTGATGAACGCCCATAACGCGACCGGATTTATTCCGTAGTGTTGAACCGCTATACATATATCTAATTTAACTTAGTCAGCCGCTGGTATTTTTCCACCTGCAAAGCTAGCTGTTGGTATTGTACCAAATCTTGCCCCGATTCAACGAACTCACGCGCCTGTTTTTGTGCCCGGGCAATCAGTTTGGTGTCACCTAACGTCGCAACCTGAAAATTCAGCTCGCCGTGTTGAGCGCGGCCATATATCTCACCCGGACCTCGTAACTTCAAGTCGACTTCCGCCAGATAAAACCCGTCACCCGATTTTTCAATCTCTCGCAGGCGTCGCGTAGGAGCACTACTATCCGACATCATTAGATAACAATAGCTTTGATATTCGGACCGACCGACACGACCACGCAATTGATGTAGCTGAGCCAAGCCAAATCTATCAGCATTTTCTATCAAAATAACCGTCGCATTTGGCACATCAACACCGACTTCAACAACCGTCGTACTCACCAATATGTCTATCTTGTGATTAGAAAAATTCGACATTACCGACTCTTTTTCAGAGGACTTCATCTTGCCATGTAACAATCCAATCCGTCGGTGAGCAAATGGACCGACACGAAGTTTTTTATACTCCTCCTGCACGCTCTTTTGCTCCATAGTGGGGTTATCATCGATTAATGTACATATGACATATGCCTGTCGACCAGCCGACAACTGCTTGTCAATCAAATCATATAGCCCAGGGCGACTATTTGGCGACCATGTCTTTGTTTGAATCGGTTTACGTCCCTTGGGGCGCTCGTTAAGGGTGCTAATATCGAGCTCGCCATACACTGTCAATGCGAGGCTGCGCGGAATTGGAGTTGCCGTCATAGACAGTAAATGAGGCATGCGTTCGGACTTTTTTAGCAACTCCTGACGTTGTGCTACGCCAAATCGATGCTGTTCATCAATGACCACAAAACCAAGACGATGAAATTTCACCTTTTCTTGAATCAAAGCATGAGTACCGACAACAACGTCAACGCCACCATTTGCGATGTTCTCGTATAGCACTTCGCGCGCCTTACCCTTGACGCCTCCCGTGAGCAACCCTACTGAAACGCCCAAAGGTTTCAATAGCCCAGACAGCGTCTCGGCATGTTGAGATGCTAGTATTTCCGTGGGTGCCATAATTGCTGACTGAAAGCCTTTACTAGCCGCCTGACAAGATGCAAGTCCCGCAACAACAGTCTTGCCGCTGCCGACGTCACCCTGTAGTAAACGATTCATCGGAGTTTCATGTTCAAAGTCCTGAATAATATCCCACGCCGCCACTCGTTGCGCATCGGTTAGCGTAAACGGCAATTGTTGAACGAAATGCTTTACCGCTATTTGATCGAATGGTATCTGCCAGCCGGTCAAATGCATGTTTGCTTGTTTGTTTAATTGCGCAGCCAAAAGTAGTACGAATAGCTCCTCGTAGGCTAGTCTTTCGCGACCTTGCTCGACATCACTACCTGATTTGGGAAAATGCAACGCAAGTAGCGCATCGGCGTAAGAGATGAACTTTTCTTTTTTAACAATATGACCCGGTAACGTTTCGGGTAGCATAGTAATGAGCGGCTTTAATTCCATCAGAATTTTTCGAACCACTTGGCTTTTCAAACCTCTAACGACCCGATAAATAGGAACAATGCGATCAGTCGAGACAGGTACATCACTTACTTTTTCTGCACTAGGATTCGTAAGTTGATAGCGATTATAGCTAAACTCGAAATCTCCAGAAAAATAAAATTCATCATCGACACTCAGCTGCTTTACTCTATACGGCTGATTAAACCAAACGGCTTGTAATTTCTCTGTCCCGTCAACTAGTGTTGCGGTTGTAATCTGTAGTCCCCTACGTACTCGCTTTGTCTCTACCTTTTCACAGCGAGCCTTGATAGTTTGTTTGCCTGGATGGATATCGGAAATAGAAACAACTTGCGAAAAATCTTCGTATTTACGAGGTAAAAACATGATCAAATCATCAACAGTTTCGAGGCCCGCTAAAGCAAACTGCTCGGCAGTTTTTACGCCAACCCCTTTTATTGATGCTAAGGGAGCATCTCTATTCATGTATCTATTCTACAGCTAAATGGGCTAGTCGTTGGTATCGGTAACGCCTAAAACACCTTCGAGCACTAGAATAGTGTCTTCCCAGCGTTCGACAGCAACGGTATCAATACCCATCGCTTTAACCGGATAATCATTACCACCTTCGTCTAATTTGTCTCCAACGAACAAAATCTCTTCTTTGCTAATGTCAATTGCTTCGCATAGTTTTTGCATACCATACGCCTTGTCGATGCCGAGCCGCGTAATATCGATTGTTGTCGAGCCGCCCGCACGTACCTCAAAATCAGGAATTTGCTCTGCAATCGCAGAACGAACTTTTAGTCGATCCTCACTATGTTTAGCCGCCCATGCATACTTCTCTTCGGCAGGAGCCTGTTGACCCAAAAACGATATAGATATCTGACTACCACGATCCTCAATAACCTCACCGTAAGGATTTTCTGGCCATAGGCCCTCACCCCTCGCGGCTTTTTCTGTAACTGCAATGATGTTTTTCTTCTCAGCTTCACTAAGATCTTCGGCGTACTGAATCTTCCATTCATCTTTTAGCTCGTCGTAACGGTAATAGCGGGTACCGCAAGTTGGCATCAAGTGGAGTCGGTTCAGCTTGTGAACAGGGGCCTCTAATCGATCGACAACTTGTTTTCTAAATTGCTCGAATTTACCACCTGAAATTATGCAGATATCATAATGTTCCAGTAATTTCACCAACATCTCGCCCATTTGGTCAGAAATAGGTGATTTTGTAACGGCTAACGTGTCGTCTAGGTCAAAAGCTATAACTTTCTTTGTCATTTAATCTTCCCCAAGTTAAAAATAGTTTGAATTCTCATAATACCATTTTGAATTTTATTTGACGAGAAGAAAGCTATTCTTGCCCTTTTTCAAAAGTGCGGGCTGATCGATAGTAACGTCCTCAGAAATCTTGCCGCCATTTATCGAAATAGCTCCACCCTCTATGAGTCGACGTGCTTCACCGCGACTAGCGGATAGCCCACTACTCTCGAGCAAATTAACAACAGTATCACCAGTTCCGGCCGTCGGAATCTCTTGTCCTAGTAGCTCCAGCTCCTGGGATGCCATTTCGCTCAGTAGCTTTTCACCGAAGAGCACACTCGTAATATCCTCTACCTGTTTTGTCTTTTGGGCACCGTGCACAATTGTTGTTACGAGTTTTGCCAATTCCTTTTGTGGATGTCGAGCGCCTGGGTCGCTCCGGTGCATACTCATTAATGCCCCTAGCTCTTGTTTCTTTTGTAAAGTAAATATCTTTAGGTATTCTTCAACGCTGTCATCGTCAACATTCAACCAGAACTGGTAGAACTTGTAGACACTCGTCTTGTTCGAATCCAGCCATATTGCGCCGTCTTCGGATTTACCAAATTTAACGCCTGTCGTTTTGTTCACAATCAATGGCGCGCTCAAGACATGCGCTTCTTTGCCCTCTATTCTACGAATTAAATCGACGCCTGCGATAGAATTACCCCACTGATCACCACCACAGATCTGCAGAGTCACATTATGCTCGCGCAATAAATGCACAAAATCATAACCCTGAATCAACGAATAGCTAAATTCTGCGTAACTAATACCACTTCCGCCTTCGCCCAAACGAGTCTGCACGAAGTCACGACCTAGCATATTACTCAAAGCTACATGTTTACCGATGTTGCGCAAAAAATCTAAGTAATTCATATTTTTGAACCAGTCATAGTTATCGACAATTTCAAATGGTTTCCCATCAAAAATACGACGATATTGTTCAACGATCGCTTTTTTATTAGTCTCTATCTCATCCAAAGCCTTGAGATTGCGTTCATCTTTCTTGCCATCCGGATCGCCAATCATGCCCGTCGCGCCACCCACTAGTAAAAATGCCTTGTGGCCATTATCTATCAAATGGCGGGCTAGCATACATGCTACAAGGTTGCCGATTGTCATACTATCGGCCGACGGATCAACGCCAATATAGAACGATAGTGACTCGTCATCAAGTGCTTTGACATCATCAAATGTCGTCTGGTTAATGAACCCTCGCCAGGTCAATTCATCAGATAAACTCATGGTCTTATTGTAACAGAAAATTCTTATTGCCTATGAGCATTTGGTGCTATAATAAAACCTAATAATGCTTATGAGGGATAGAGACGGTGTCTAAACGACGACGCGCGGGAAAAATTAGTGTGTACAGTAACCTCGCACGTGCTCGGCGTGTTAAAAAAGATGCGACGAAACGGCTCAAGGCTGAATACTTGGCGACTCTACCAAAACATCCCGTCAAACGATTGGCGGCTCGCCTTCATCCTAAACGAGTAGCGGGATACTGGTTCAGCAAAAAGGGTGCTCTAGTAATTCTAAAAATTGCAGGCGTTATTGCGCTCTTGATTATATTAATGATTGGCGCACTTTTTGCTTATTTCAGAAAAGACCTTGATGCTATTCGCCCCGAAGAACTCACGAAGCGCGTCCACACTACTGTTACACGATACTACGATAAGCGCGGTCCAGAGGGCGGACAAAAAGCATTGCTCTGGGAAGATAAAGGTGACGGAGACTACAAATTAGTAGTCGACGGAGATCAGATCAGTCAATACATGAAGCAAGCAACTGTTGCAATCGAAGATAGAGATTTTTATAGCCATGCCGGCATTAGCGTCCCCGGTATCATGCGTGCCGTAATAAATAACTATGGCGGTGGCGAAACTCAGGGCGGCTCAACCCTCACCCAACAGCTCGTAAAACAAGTGTTTTTTGCTGATGAGTCGCAACAGCGTGGTCTTGCAGGTATACCGCGCAAAATAAAAGAAATCATTCTGTCTATCGAAGTCGAACGAATGTACAACAAAGAGCAAATTCTCAACCTCTATCTCAATGAGTCACCGTATGGGGGTAGACGTAACGGCGTGCAGTCTGCAGCAAAAACATACTTTGGTGTAGACGCAAAGGATCTCAATCTTTCTCAATCCGCACTTCTTGCGGCAATTCCCAACCAGCCAGGCCTTTACGATCCGTATAACCTTGCTGGTCGCGAACTACTCGTAGCAAGACAACACAAAGTACTCGACGTCATGGTAGAACTCAAATACATCAAAAAAGATGAAGCTGAAAAAGCAAAAAAAGTCGCCATCCTTGATACCGTGTTGCCACAAGGGTCTCAATTTGAAGACATTCAAGCACCCCACTTTGTTCAGATGGTGAGGGCACAACTTGAAGCAGAACTCGGCAAGGCCACCGTAGGACGCGGAGGTCTCACCGTTACCACTTCACTAGATCTCGGCATCCAAAAGCAGCTAGAAGCATCCTTTAAAACGATGTTCAATGAAGTTAACCCACGCTATGGACAAAAGGTTCCTGATTATGCGGGCTTCCGAAACGCCGCAGCAATGGTCCAAGACACCAAGTCTGGACAAATCGTAGCAATGATGGGTAGTCGAGGTTATAACTATCCAAACTTCGGACAAGACAATGCCGTCACTGCATTTATTCAACCCGGATCGACAATCAAGCCTCTTGTCTATGCAAAGTTATTCTCGAAGAGCGATAATCCACTCCTGAACGTATACGGTAGCGGAACAGTCCTCGCTGACAACAAAACAACTTTTGACGGTAATTACACGCCCAACAATGCCGATCATCGTTTCTTGGGTAATTTGTCCATTCGCAGTAGCTTGTCTCTCTCTAGGAATATCCCTGCGATTAAAGCGATGTCAATTACTGGCGTGAAGTCTAGCCTAGAATTTATGCGAGATGCTGGGGACGAATTTTACTGCACCCAAGGACCAGACGCACAAGTTGGATTGGCGGCCGCAATTGGCGGATGTGGTACTCGCATGATTGATCATGTTAATGCATTTTCTACACTCGCACGAAGTGGATCATATAAACCGTATTCATCCATTCTAGAAGTTAAAAATAACGATGGTGAAGTGCTAAAAAAATGGGAAGATCCTGAAGAAAAAAGAGTTATTAACAAAGAGGTCGCCTACATACTCGCCGACATCCTCAGTGATGATAATGCACGAGCTGGCTTGTATGGACGAAACTTCCCAGGCCTGGTTGTTGACGGTGGACGCGTAAAAACCGCCAGCAAAACCGGTACATCCGATGTTGAAGGCAAATCTAAGGACATATGGATGATGAGTTACAGCCCCGCACTCACAATGGGCGTATGGCTCGGCAACCCAGACACAAGCCCTCTCCGAAATGGTAACTCATCACTGCCCGGACCGATCATTGATCGTGTCATGACCTACGCTCACCAGACTGTTTACAAGAAGGAAAACAAATGGAAAGAGGGTGACTGGTATGCGCGTCCGGCTGGAATCCAGACAATTCGTGGCGAACTTTACCCGTCATGGTATGACCAAAAGAATGCCCAAAAATCCACAAAACTAGCCTTTGATAAGGTTTCGAAAAAGAAGGCAACCAACTGTACGCCATCGGGTGCACGTATCGAGTTATCAGTCCTCAAGTCAATCGATCCGAAGACAAAGAAACCAACCTACCTAGCACCGAGTGGATATAATGCCGACAAGGACGATGATGCACATAAATGTGGCGACACTCTACCTAGTTCATCGATTGATATCGTCAACGACATTGACAATACCTACACAATCACAGTTTCCGTCAGTAAGGGTAAGGGCAAGCTGACCAAGCTAACAATCAAAGTTGGCGGCAAGACAATCAACTCACAGTCACTGAGTGGCTCGGGAAGCTATGCTATTTCGTATACCGCAAAGGACAGTGATCCATTTACCGTACAAGCTATCGTGGATGATGACCTGTACTACTCATCCACGTCCTCAGAAAATTCGCCGCCTCAACCCTAGGCTATTCGTTAGCAAGTTTGACAAGCTCGTCTTCGTGATTCGGGCGTCGATGATTGCTGGGATTGTGCTTTGCTACAGGTCGACGGTTGTTTCCCTGCTTTACGCTTTTTTGCTTCGGCTTTGTCGAAGGCTGAGAACCTTGCTCGACCTTTTTGGCGAACATCATCTTACCAGCAGATGTCTGAAGACTACGAATAAACTCAACTTCTACCTTTTGGCCAATATGCTTTGACGCCTGCTCGACGACCACCATCGTACCGTCCTCGAGATAACCAACACCCTGATGACTGTCTTGTCCCTTTTGCACCAGTTCTAGGATAATCTTTTCACCTGGTAGGTATGCCATACGAAGGTTTTTTGCGAGCTCGTTGACGTTACACACTCGTATACCTTCTACTGCGGCAACTTTATTTAGATTGTAATCAATCGTACAAACCGATCCACCGTATTTCTTTGCAAGCTTTAATAGGCGTTCATCAACACCCTCCTCCGCCTTACTCCCGTCCTGAAATAACTCGACATCAATACCTTCGATACTCTGCAACTCTCTGGCAATATCGAGTCCGTGACGTGCCTTTGCACGCTTGTCTGAATCGGCATTATCAGCCATAAACTGTAATTCTCCGATAACACTGCGCGGGATCGCCATTGTTCCATTAATAAAGCCTGATTCTGCGATGGATATAATCCGTCCATCAATCAACACCGATGTGTCGACGAATATATAATTCTTTTTGCCCTGTACGCTTCGTGGTAGCTTTGCGACGAGATACGTCACTTCAGCTAATAACACTAGCAGTACAGCAACAATTATAAGTTGTTCTGTTTCCATATTTTTCCTTTTCTATTATTTTTGTAAGTAATCGATAAGTGCTTGACGCAAATCTTTTACACCAGTTACGAAGGCCTGTTTTTTGCCCGTTACAGGTGCAATTGCTCGAGTAAAACCTAGCTTCTTTGCCTCATCGATACGTTTCTGTACGTTACTAGCAGATCTCACCTCACCACCGAGGCCCACTTCTCCGAAAACAACAACACCGTCATCCAGTCGTCGTCCAGCAGCAGCACTAGCGATTGCCATACATACGGCTAAATCAGCCGCGGGATCCACAAGCTTCAGCCCGCCAACCACATTGATATAAATATCTTTATCGGATAAATTCAGTTTTGTTCGTCGCTCGAGTACGGCGATGAGCAAGTTGAGACGGTTGAGATCAAAACCACTGGCTGTACGTTTAGGATACCCGAAGTTGGTAGAATTGACAAGTGCCTGAATTTCTACTAAAAGAGGTCTTGTGCCTTCAAGCGTTGCCAAAACCACCGAGCCATCCGCATCTTGTCGCTCCGCCAATAACACAGCGGAAGGATTCTCCACAACCGATAGACCCTTATCGTCCATCTCGAAAATTGCAGCCTCATTGGTTGATCCATAACGATTTTTGATTGCTCGAACTACCTTGAATCCACCATATCGATCCCCTTCAAACTGCAATACTACGTCAACCAAATGCTCCAATACCTTTGGTCCAGCAATCGAACCTTCTTTTGTGACATGGCCAACGAGGATCACCGCAGTACCCGATGCCTTTGCGGCTTGTATAATGACATTACTGCTATTTGTAATCTGACTCACGCTACCAGGCGCAGATGTTATCTCGCCGAGCGTCAGAGTTTGTACTGAATCAACAACAACGAGCTTGTATTGGTTTGAGCGAATAGTGGCCGCAATGTCATCCGCACTTGTACTCGCGACAAAGCTTAATTGCTCACCGTCACCGCCAAGACGCATTGCACGCTGTTTGACCTGGCCTGCGGACTCTTCACCGCTCACATACAATATAGGCACCTCGGAGGCTATGTGCGTCGCCACTTGTAGCAACAAGGTGCTCTTGCCGATGCCTGGCTGGCCAGCGAGCAGTACGACGCCCCCCAGCAAGACTCCGCCGCCCAAGACTTTATCAAGGTCCTTAATACCTGTCGTTAGTCGTGCTGATGCATCGCTTGATTCGATTGAGTGCATTGTTTGAGGCGCCAATACACTCCCACTACTTCGCGCAACTGCAGACTTACCTGAAATAACTTGCGCCTGTTCAACAAGGCTATTCCATTCGCCACAATTATCGCATTTCCCCGTCCATTTCGGGTACGTGGCGCCACATTGCTGACATGCAAAAAGAGATTTAGATTTTCCCATACTAAGCCTTATTATACACTTGGTGCCGGTGCGAGCGAACTGTCTATACTTTGATACAGCTTATTCGATTCAGTAATAATATCGTTATGCTGTTTTATTAAATCGTTATATTGTTTCACAAGTAAATTGATTGAAGCTTGTTGTTGCTTAATTTGATCGGCGCGAGCAACCAAGGACGCACGTTCCGAATCGAATTGCGACTGTGAAGTAAACGTTCCGCTCTCTGCTTGTGAATTAAAGACCACAATATCACGATCCAATGACTTTATATCGCTCGCATATTTTTCCTTTGCCTTGTCGATTTTGCCCGATAAAGCATCAATCTGAGCTTTCATTTCACCTGCTTGGGTCTCTAATTTTTTGAATTCACTCTTATATTCCTTATATAGCCCCGTGATATGTTTACGATCGAAATATTTAGCATAATAGTTCTCTAATTCACTACTTACAGAGCTCACTTCTGTGCCAATAATCGAATGGAGCTCATTGTATCGTTCACCAGGTTCGGTACGTGCATAGAATGCCATTCGCTCGGCAAAATCCTTATCCTTTTCTAGTTTTTTTGCTTCTGCGTCCAATAGGACCTGAAGCTTGGCGCGATCATCGACTGAAATTCTTTGATAGATAACGTGAAGCATTTCGTGAACCGCAGTGACCTCACGAATACCATCTAGCCTCTTGTCTGTAACTGCAAATATATATATTTTGTTTGCGGTATAACAACCCAGAATTGCGGTATTTTCTTCCTTGCGGTCACACTTTACGTTAAATGCCCTCGTTCCATCAATAGCAGGCTGAGCTGAATAAAAAGCAAACTTACCATCCTCAGTCAGCCGCGAGTTTTTGGTAATCGAAGCAACTTCTACTGACGGGTCATACGTTTGATAGTTGTATAGATCTACGAAATATTGAAAATTCGACCAAAAATATAAACCCAACCCAAGAATAGCAACACTAAACAACAAGCTCCATGTGTGTCGTTTTTTACGCTGGTTGTTCTGTGTTGATTGTGATTGCAAGGTCGCCCCCTCTTGCTGTAACAGTTAACAAACTGCCTCGTTCATATTCTTCATCTAGTATACCCTCGGCAAGACGATGCTCCAACTCATTTTGTATCGCGCGTCGCAATGGACGTGCACCAAATTTTTCATCATAGCCCTTCTTGATGATATAGCGCTTTGCCGTGGGCTTAATAACAAGCCGCAAGCCTTTTTGGACCAATCTTTCTTGTAGTTCATCGATGAGATTGTCAAAAATTTTGCCGACTTCTTTTGGTGTCAACGCGCGGAATACAACTATATCATCAAACCTATTGATTAGCTCCGGACGCATGTGCTTATCAAGCGCATCTCGGGCCGCTCCTGCATTCTCTTGGTGCAATTCGTCGAGTTTTTTCTCATCCTTTGCGGATGTAGCATGAAAACCGAGCGACGATTCTTGCATCATCTTTTCGGCGCCAAGATTACTGGTTAGTATGATAATTGTATTAGAAAAATCCACCTCGTGACCTTTGGAATCCGTCAGCTTACCGTCCTCTAGTAGTTGCAATAACATATTGAACACGTCTGAATGCGCTTTTTCAATCTCGTCGAACAGGACGACGCTATAGGGTTGGCGACGAATTTTATCCGTTAGCTTTCCGCCATCTTCATAACCGACGTAGCCCGCCGGCGCGCCAACTAAGCGACTCGTGTTATGCTTTTCGCCAAATTCACTCATGTCTATCTTTATCAAAGCATCATCACTACCAAACACTTCACGAGCAAGCACACGTGCTAACTCTGTTTTGCCGACACCCGTTGGACCCATAAATACAAACGAGCCGATTGGACGCTTGCGACTTGCAACACCGCTACGCCCACGTCGTATCGCTTTTGCAACCGTTTCAACTGCCTCATCCTGACCAATAACGAATTTACCAAGGTGCTTTTCTAGCTTACGTAATAACTTCACTTCTGACTTCTTTAGTCGCTCGGCCGGAATACCCGTAATCGTTGCAACTGCACGGGCTAAGTCGTCATCCTTCAGAATAACTGGCGATTTTTCCTTGTCTGTTTGCTTTAAATCAGTTAATTTTTCACTCAATTGACTGATGCGAGTTTTGTAAAGTGCGGCTCTTTCATAATCTTCGGATACAACCGCCTCGTCCATCTTTTCATTGAGGTTTTTAAGTTGTTTTGTATAGTCACGGACCTTACTGGGCCTGTGGCTATGCTTGACCCGTACGAGTGCGGCCGCCTCATCAATAACATCAATTGCCTTGTCTGGCATGAATCGTTCACTTACATATCTATCCGCCATGTAGACGGCACTCTCTATAACTTCATCGTCAATTGTTACTGAATGATGCTTCTCGTAGTACGGCTTAAGTCCTTTTAGGATGGCGATCGTGTCTTTTATTGATGGTTCCTTGACGAGAATTGACTGAAATCGCCGTTCTAGTGCGCTGTCCTTCTCGATGTGCTTTCTGTATTCCTCGAGTGTGGTTGCTCCAATCATATGCAATTCACCACGTGCAAGCGCAGGTTTTAGCATATTTGCCGCATCGAGAGCACCTTCGGCTGCGCCTGCGCCAGAAATCAAATGTAGTTCGTCAACAAACAAAATGACATTTTTTTGCTTTTTTAGCTCATCTATCACCTTTTTCAATCGTTCCTCAAATTCGCCACGGTATTTTGTACCAGCAATCATTGCCGCGATGTCCAGCTGGACAACTCTTCGATCCAGTAGATGATCCGGTACATCTTCCCGTGCGATACGTTGCGCTAATCCTTCTACGACCGCCGTTTTTCCGACACCTGGCTCACCAATGAGTACTGGATTGTTCTTTGTACGACGACTCAATATAGTCACTAATCGCTCCTGTTGCTTGTCACGACCAATAACGGGATCAAGTTCGCCAGCCTTTGCCTTCGCCGTTAAATCAGTACCGTAAACTTCTAAAACACCGCTTCTTTTTTTACGTGCGCTCTTGAGCGATGTCTCATCAAGAGATTGATGATAATCATTTGACTGTCGATCAAAAAACTCTTCTAACTCGCTGGTCAAAACCGTTGTATCAATGTTCATGTCACGCAAAAGTACAGTTGCACGTGCATTTTTTTGATTAAGAATGCTGTACAAAATATGTTCAGTACCCAAATAATCCTGATGAAACTCTTGTGCGATATCCCAGCTCATTTTTAATGTCAATTTGGCCGTCTCGGATAAACCCCTTGAACCAGTGCTGACAATAAGATTTCTTGGAGTAAGATTAAGTGCAAGCTCGGCGCGATCAAGCGTAATGCCCGAATCAGCTAATACCTTCGCCCCCACGGAAGACCCTTGTGCTAAAACACCGAGTAACAGATGCTCCGTTCCGATATACGCGCTGCCATAGCCACGCGCAATTGCATCAGCATGCTGCAAGCTCGTTCGAGCATTGTCTGTCAGATGTGTAACGAAGTCCTGGAACTCTTCTGGCATATTACTCATTATCTGTCCTCCGGTGTCTTGGTGCAAGCTTTTTATCTACTTTGCTGCACTATATTTAGTATAGATAGAATTAGCACTCACGTCAAGCGAGTGCTAATTCTATAATTTACCAAGTTTATTTTTCGTCGTCGGTTTGCTCGATCGCGTTCAAAAGACTATCTTCGATGTTCTTTTTTGGCTTTGCAGGCTCTGCTTTCTTTGCAGGTACCGCGGTCTCGATATCCAATTCATAACCCGTTAGGCGGGATGCAAGACGAACGTTTTGACCGCCACGACCAATCGCAATCGATTGCTGATCTTCAGTAACAAATACCTTGGCGCTCTTGTTCTTTTCATCAATCTCAACCTTTACGACTTCAGCTGGGCTAAGTGCATTACGAATAAATTGTTCATTATTATCATCGAATGTAACAATGTCTACCTTTTCTTGATCACCAATTTCATTCATGACAGCTTGTACTCGTGTACCGTGGCCACCTACGAATGTACCGACAGGATCAACGCCGGGAACAGTGCTAGCAACCGCAAGCTTAGTACGTCGACCAGCTTCACGTGCGATAGTCTTTATCTCTACCGCACCAGTTTCCATCTCTGGTACTTCCTGACGGAAGAGATATTCAACAAATGCTTCGTTACCACGACTCAAAATTAACTGAGGACCGCGATTATCGCGTTCAATATCCTTGATGAATACTTTTATACGACTACCGATACTGTAAAACTCGCCCTGAATCTGCTCTGACTGAGGAATAATACCCGCAGCCTTACCTAACTCAACACGAACAACACGTGGTTCAACACGCTGAACTGTACCAGTAACGACTGTACCAATCTTGTCCTCGTATTCAGCGAGAACGACCTCGCGCTCTGCTTCACGGAGACGTTGTAATACAACCTGCTTTGCTGTCTGAGCGGCAACACGTCCGAAACTCATCACTTCATGTGACTCTTCGATGATATCGCCGATTTTGGCGTCCTTCTTTTGCTTGGTTGCGTCTTGCAAACTAATCTCGACACTATCGCTACCGACAGTCTCAACGACTTCACGTGCCACGTAAACCATAGCCGTACCCTTGTTGATATTTAGTGCTGCGCGCACTTCCTGATCACGCTCACCGTTATCACGTCGCCATGCCGCAGCAATAGCTTGTTCGATAACACTCAATACCGTTTCCTCAGGTAGGTTCTTTTCTTCGGCAATTGTATGCAGCGCAAGAGTCAATTGCTTGATATTTAAATCTTCCATAATCTTTTCCTTAATTTCCTTTCTTACTAAAAACTCCGACCTGCCGGCCGGAATGTACTACAATGATAGTATCACGCTAACACCATCAAAGCAATAGCGCGCTAGGAGTTAATATGCCCGAGAAAAAAATGGACTGTACATTCTGCCAACCCGATGAAGACCTTAATGCGCGGATTATTAATAGAGGTAAGAGTATCTTTACTTTTCTATCGAATCCACGCTTTCGTCGTCACCACCTACTTGTCGTACCTAATGAACATTACGTTGGCGAGGACGCCATGAATAGTGACATCCTTGGTAAAATCATGTACGAAGCAAAATCGTGGGCAAATGTTGTCGATTTCGGGTATGGCGCAGTCGTCACGCAAAAATCTCAACCGCGTCAACCCGAAAACGGTATCAAGATTGATCACGCACATTTTCATGTCTGGCCTCGAACGAAACAGGATGAACAAAATGGTATCGTCATACCGGCACCACAATCATTCGATGATTTTTTCGTACCGTCCAACGAAAAGGAGCGAATAGAGCTAGACGAAGATATCCAACGAAATAAAAGAGAGCTCCGCCTACTATTCCTGCGTAAAAAAGGTATGCCCTGGCCTGACATTTGGGCACTTATGGAAAAAGAGCATAGCCGTGGGACATCGTGAGACATTAGGGCTGAGTCAAGACGCAAGTAATCGTGAGATTAAAAAAGCATTTCGCGAGGCTGCCAAGGAATTTCACCCTGATCACAACGATTCACCCGAAGCCGCTGATGCGTTTAAACGAATCAAGGAAGCGCACGATGCTCTTATTAAAGACGCTGATGTGCCGCGTGAATCCACATCCGCAACGACATCATCTGCGCGAGCGGCGGCAACAACCGTTAAGACCGCATACGCCCATCACCAATCACAGCAGCAAATGAGTGATGAAGAGCTAGAACGCATCCAGGAGCTAGACAAAGTGGCGCAACAAACCGCTCGACGCAAGAGTATCCTTACCCGCGCAAAAGAATCCGCCGAGCTACGTCGTCACCGTAAAAAAATCAAAACAAATACTGATCGAATTACAGGAAAATACTAGAACTATCGTGATATAATTAAACAATATCGTGAGTATCTTTTTATTGATCCCCATCGTCACGGCACTACTTGCCCTGTCGGCTGTATGCTCGGGACTCAACGTTGCTCTGATATCTCTCAATCTCCAAGATCTTCAGCGCAAAGCAAAACTCGGTAATGTGTACGCAAAAAAGGTCCTACCTTTTCGCAAAAAAACGCACCTCACCCTGGCTGCCATCCTCCTCACAAACGTAGCCGCAGTATCGGCGACGTCTCTCGTCATCGAAAGCGTCCTCTTTGGTCTTGCTGCAGGAATTATCACAACTCTTCTGATTGTTACATTTGGCGAAATCCTACCTCAGGCATATTTTAGCCACAATGCCCTCAAGTATATGGCAAGGTTGCGGTGGATGTTATACATCATGATTTTTATCACATACCCATTTTCAAAACCCCTACAACTTTTATTGGATAAGTTATTTAAAGATAAAAAAACACCCCTACATACACGACGTGAACTCGGCGTTATTATTAGTGAGCATATGGGACATGATGAGAGCGAGCTAGATGAAGATGAAGTAGAGATTATTCGTGGGGCGCTGCAGCTTAGCGAGAAAAAAGTGAGAGATATACTCATGCCCATTGAAGATGTATACTGGCTAACACCCGACACAAAACTAACTTCAAAAAAAATAGGTGAAGTAAAAGAAATCGGACGTAGTCGTATACCTATTTTTAATCGACAGCTGTCGCATTGCTACGGCGTACTACTCGTAAAAGAGTTGGTCGATATCGATTTTGATGAGCGCGATATTCGCATTGACGAACTCACCCTGCATCCCGTTCAGCTCGTAGGAAGCAAGACGGCACTTGATACTATGTTACGAAAGTTCCTATCAACTAACACACAGTTGATACCAATTGTGCGAGATGATAAGGTGATTGGTATTGTTACAATCGAAGATATTATCGAAGAGATTGTCGGTCAAGAAATTGAAGATGAAATTGATAAACGCCAAGCACAGGCTGAAACAAAGTCCTAACTCACTTATAATATTGGCGCGCTAAGCCGAGGGTAGAACTTGACCCGGGCATCGAGACAGCACGTTTTTTATAGCATCATACTCAGCCTGCGTCACCCATAATTCATACTTTGCTTTTACGGCAATCTGTCGGGCGGTATACTGACAACGAAATGCTTTATTGGATGGTAACCACGATGCAGCATCACTACCGCTCTTTTGTTGATTTGCCGGCCCATCAACAGCGAGCAGTTCCAGCGGATCGTTAGCGAGCTGCTCCCGACGGTCGCGTGTTAAATTCTGCGCTCCTTTTTGCCACGCATCGCTCAACGCAACAACATGATCAATCTGCACGTCACTACTAGTACTTGCGCCTCGCTGAAATTGTATCGTTCGTCCCGTATATGGATCGGCTAAGACCCCAGACGTAACGCTACAGCCGCTACCAACTGCAACATTCGTTAAATCACGACTCAGAATTATATTCCTCGTATCGCACCCGTCGTGGCTACTCCAACCTCCACCAAATTGTTCACGGCTGTAATTTGTTTTTGGTGCCCTGCCCTTAATCGCCAATTCTTCAAGTAGCTTGATCGCTGGACCATTAGTAGTAATATTAGAGTCCTGATAGGGAACGGCCTGCTGCCACATATCGTCACTAGCAAACATTGCACCGAAAATAATCAATGCGGCTACAACAACAGTTACAAATCTTCTTTTTCGTTCCATGTATCCACTCATTTCTTGTATACTAATATACTATGACTAATGTATCCCGACTCATAGATTTCTTTATACCATCTCATTACGAGCTCTCGCTCAACCTCAATCGCGAGGAACGACAATTCGATGGATCAGTAACAATTACCGGAAAATCCGTTGAAAAAAACACACCTATAAAACTGCACGCAAAGGACCTAACTATTCTTGCGGTGACGATTAACAATCAACCGGCACACTTTACAAAGGGGATAGATGACGAAATAGCGATTACCGTTGACGAGCTCTCTGTTGGCGAACATAAGCTTGAGGTATCGTTCAGCGGAAAAATTACAGATCAAATGCACGGGTTATACCCCTGTTATTTCGAACATAACGGCACCAAAAAAGAAATACTTGCGACGCAATTTGAATCACATCATGCCCGTGAAGTTTTTCCGTGTATCGACGAGCCTGCAGCAAAAGCGACTTTCGATGTACACCTTAATACCGAGATGAATATCACAGTACTGGGCAATATGCCCGTAAAGGCGCAGAAGGTTGATTCAGAACGACTCATCACTACCTTTGAAACAACACCACGCATGAGTACGTATCTAGTTGCGTTTGTCGCTGGCGAAATGCAAAGCAAAACTAAAAAGACAAAGGGCGGTGTCGAAGTGAGCGTATGGGCAACCCCCGCCCAGGATGCGGAAAGTCTCGACTTTCCGCTAGATAGCGCAATCGAAACAATTGATTTTTTTGATAATTACTTCGGCACTCACTACCCTCTTCCAAAGGCAGACTTTGTTGCTTTACCCGATTTTTCATCAGGTGCGATGGAGAACTGGGGGCTCATAACGTTCCGTGAAGTTGCATTATTGGTTCATCCAAAAACTACCAGCATTCCCAGCCGTCGCTTTGCTGCATCGGTCATTGCACATGAACTATCTCATCAATGGTTTGGCAATCTCGTGACAATGGCGTGGTGGGATGATTTATGGCTAAACGAAAGCTTCGCAACACTAATGTCATTCGTTGCACTCGACCATCTTCACCCAGACTGGAACGTTTGGCTCGACTTTACGGTCGACGAATCGATTCAAGCTCTCCGTCGTGACTGTATAGATGGTGTCCAGCCAGTCAAAATGGATGTGACCCACCCAGATGAACTCAACACGATTTTTGATCCATCAATCGTCTATGCAAAAGGTGCTCGCCTAATGCGCATGGTACAGTTCTATATTGGTGAAAAAGCTTTTCAAGATGGCCTAAAGCAATACTTCGTAGACCATGCTTACAAAAATACAGTCGGTGACGACTTGTGGAATGCACTTGGAAAAGCGAGCGGAAAAAGAATCACCACAATGATGAACACATGGCTATCGCAGCCAGGTTATCCGGTCGTGATCGCTACGCGCCATGGTGATAAAATTACACTCGAGCAACAACAATTCTATGTTGGCCCGCACACATCATCAAGTAATATATGGCCTATCCCATTGGATGCAGATCGCATGGACATACCGCACATTCTCGATAAAAGAAAAATCACCGTCAAAGCCAGTGGACCAATCCATCTCAACCGTAGTGACAGCGCGCACTTTATTGTGAGCTATGACGACGAGTCGCGTCGTGCGCTCATTGATCGCATTGAAGACAATACGCTTGATTCACTCGGTCGGTTGCAACGACTCAACGAAGCAACGCTGCTAGCACGTGGCGGTATTATTTCTAGCGATCAACTCATACCCGTCATTAAAGCATTTCACAATGAACCTCTCGAATCAGTATGGACAAATGTTGCTATTACTCTAGCTGAGCTAAGAAAATTCGTCGAAGACGACAAAAAAGCCGAAAAAGCATTGAGAAAACTCACAGCAGATGTTGCAAGTGAAGAGTATGCACGGCTCGGCTGGAAATCCAAAAAGAATGAAGCCGAGGAAGATACGAAACTTCGTTCTACGATTATCGCAATGATATTGTATGGTGAAATCGAGGAAGCAATCGAAACTACCCAACAAATTTATAAAAATACTCCACTTGAAGATATGGACCCAGAACTTCGACCTATTATTCTCGGCTCGGTTGTGCGATATGGTGATAGCCATATCGTTGATGAGCTACTCGAGGTTTACAAGACAACTCCGTCCGCAGATTTATCACATGATATTTGCTCGGCCGTCACGAGTACGCGCATACCGGAGAAAATTGACGAGTTACTGGAATCCATCAAAAACCCTGATATCGTACGTAAACAGGACGTCTTTCGATGGTTCGCATACCTAATTCGAGGTAGCGAAAGCCGAGACGCAACGTGGACATGGGTCCGTAAAAACTGGGATTGGATTGAATCCTCATTCCGGGGCGATAAAAGCTACGATGACATACCTCGATACGGCGCCAACGGACTCGTAACACGCAAACAGCTTCAGGAATATAAAGACTTCTTTGAACCAAAAGCACATGATCCCGCCCTGACAAGAGCCGTTAAAATCGGTACAAGCGAAATCGAGGGTCGTGTTGAACTCATTGAACGAGATAAAGAAGTCGTCCGAAAAGCATTGATGAGTAAGGGATAAGGTCTATAATGATGGGAGTGGATAGCAAATCGCAACTCGGTCATTTAGGTGGACTTCTGATTGACTCTTTGCGTACTATCGAAAACTACGAGACATCTGTCGCTAGCAAACGAAAAAAAGAAAAAATCCACGTGCCTACAGTTGGCAGTAAGGTTTCATCTGCATATGAACAGTTACGCAATGCGTCAGAGTATGCAGAGGATGATCTCTTGCAACAGCGTGCTATTCGACGATATTTAAAGCGAGTCCTCTCGTTCCATACAAAAACTGATACAAAAAATCTTGCACATGAACTTGTAACGGAATTAACCCAGTCCGAATACCTGCAAAATGATCATACTCCCGTCAGCGACATACACAGTATCTCGCACCATATCAATCGCTACTACGATGCATACTGGGAATATGCCGAAAAAGAACATCATTCATCAAAACGCCTCGCTTTCCAAAATTGGGTACTCGACGCACTCGCAGTTCGCTGTGAACAGACCCTGCGTAGTCACATCCGACAGTTGATGTTTGCACACTTCGCATACAGCTATATTCACGATAAGGTTGATATCAAAAAAATGCTTCATGACCATGAAAAGATTGCGTCTGATGAGTATGCCGTTGTCCTGTATATCGCAATCCATCGTTCGTTGCTCAAATCTGATAATGCTACAATCCGCATCGCCCTCCTGGATAGCTATCGAAAAGATATAACCGACATACACGCATTCGCTGACTTTAACGCAATGCTAGATCGCATGCTTGAGACAAAAACAGTTGCCAATACGGCACGTATTGTTGGCAAAAATGGTGCGTCTCTCAGATTCATCTATACCGGTTTCTTCCGTGAAGATGCACCGATGGCGGCTCGATCCCTCAAGTCCGAAGACGCATTAGAACACGGACTTCGACAGCATATCGAACAGGAGTACCGGTCGCTCAACCAACGGCTAGATCGTGGAATCGTCAAAAGCGTCGCATTCTTGTTGATTACAAAGACTATCATCGGTGTTTTGATTGAAGTACCCTACGACTATCTTGTCTACGACATGATTATCTGGGTACCCCTACTTTTAAACCTATTCTTTCCAGCTGTGTTTATTGCCCTATCACGACTCGCCCTCTCAACACCCGACTCGCGTAATACCAATGCCGTCGTAGATCAAATCCATGCCATGCTCTTTGCGGGCGATCATCAAAAGTACGAGATGAAAATGCCTCGAGAGTCTAGATCAATCGGATTCACCTTCACCTATGGGGTGATGTTCATAATTATGTTTACAGCGCTGTCATACATACTTTATTCGCTCGAATTCAACATCGTACAAGGTGTTATATTCTTTATATTCCTCTCAACGGCCAGCTTTTTATCATTCCGCCTATCGCGCCAAATACAAGAACATGAAGCAATTCACGCCAACCAGAGCACGCTATCCCTCCTGCGTGATGTACTGTATATGCCGTTCATTTATGTCGGACAACAAATTTCATATCGATATAGCAAGGTAAATATCGTCGCAACAGTATTGGATATCTTGATAGAACTACCGTTAAAAACTATCCTGCGTCTCGTGCGTCAATGGACACAATTCCTGAGTACTAAAAAAGATGAGCTAATTTAATAGCTAGCATTCAATAGGTGCTAGTCGAGTACTAAAAACGTTTCAATTGCTGGTGATTCTCCGGCCAGAGATATAGCTGCAAGACGCAAGTCTTTTTCATCAACTTTGTTAGTATGTGCATAAAACTTCACTGCGAATTTCATTTGATTTAATTTTTTATTCGTTATTGCAGCTAGTCCATCCCCATGATCCGACTTCTTGCGATATTTAACCTCGGTAAAATAAATTGTTCCCTTATGATGAGACACTATGTCTATTTCGCAATACTTTGTTTTCCAGTTGCGTTCAATAATCTCATGCCCCTTCCGCACGAGGTAATTCGCCGCCTCATCTTCTGCGGCGTCGCCAATTTTCTTTGTAGTGGTTCGCGCTACCTTAGCATGAGTCGTAGGCAACCGTGATGACTTACGATATTTAGCTAGGGGCGCAAATGACAGACGGTGCAATGGTGTCACCCCATTCTTCTCGATGGCCTCACGATGAGCGACCGTGCCGTAGCCAACATGCGAGGCAAACGCGTACCCGTTATATAACGCGTCTTGTTCGGCCATGTATCTATCACGTGCGACCTTTGCGATTATCGAAGCAGCGCTCACGCTCGGTACCAACAGGTCGGCCTTTTTCATTGTTGTCACATATTCAGCCTTACTAGTTTCAGCAAGCAGATTAATCGTACCGTCTATAATAATCTCGTGGTACGAGGTCTTGACCTGTTCGACCGCACGCCTTGTCGCTAGTCGTAATGCATTACCGAGTCCAATCTCATCTATCTCATCCGCACTCACCCAGCCGAGTCCATATCCAGATGCTTTTTCTCGAATAACACTATCGAGTTCCTCTCGACGTCTTTTGGACAGTTTCTTGCTATCTGTCAATCCATCAATCACCGCACCACCTAGCACAACTGCGCCAACCACCATGGGGCCGGCCCATGGCCCACGACCCACCTCATCAATTCCAAGTATCATTACCTTATTGTAGACTATTGACATAAGTTAATTATTATTCTATTGTGATAGTGACGCGTATACTACGTGCTACGTGCTACGTGCTTCGTACTTCTACGATTGGAGATCCGGTGAACTTTGGAATATTGCTGTTAGCGGGGTTGGCTATGCTAACCGGCATTGCGATCATTGCGGGTAATCTCGCACGACTCAAGAAAAACCTCAACAGTTTCCATCCACAAACCCCCGACAAGGGAGATGATAAGGGCTGAAATATGTAGACCCATCCAGAAGAACGAAGAAAACGGGACGACACCTTGTCGCCCCGTTTCTTATAATGTGCTATCCTTACTTTTCTTCGCTGTGTCGCGCTTCAACTTCAGCTTGCTTGGCTTCTAGTTCAGCGTTCTGAGCATCCTTCTCAGCATGCTTTTCTTCTGCGGCCTTCTTTGTCTCTTCCTTTAGACGAGCTTCCTCGGCTTCAGCTTCTGGGTCGTGTACTTCATTTACCGCCTCACGATCAAAGTTTACTGCAGTCAAACGTGCGCTCTTGCCACTACGCTGCCGAAGATATGACAAAAAGTTGCGACGTACTTTTGATCGACGAACAATCTCGACTTTTTCTACAAGTGGACTGTGAAGCAAAAAGCTTTTTTCAACACCAACACCACTCGCTACCTTGCGAACAGTAATACGGCTAGTATGCTGCTTCTTGTTGTCGGTCCGGATAACAACGCCTTCAAAAATCTGAATACGTTCTTTGCTACCTTCTTTAATTTTTTGGTGAACTCGAACAGTGTCGCCACTTCGCGCGTCGACAACAGCAGCTTTTTTCTGCTCGTCATTTACTTTCTGGATTAGTGCAAAACTCATTTTTTCTCTCGCTTTGGCTTTATAAATATAATCAATTACTTACTATAGCACAGTTTTTGCTATTTTCCAAGGGGTTTAAGTCTGAATTATATTGCACGGTTAACTTCTTCGAGTGTTGTCTCTCCACGAAGTGCTGCAAGCGTTCCTGCTTGTATGAGCGTGATCAATCCAGCCGATCTTTTTGCCGTTGCCTCAATATTCTCTGGGTTCGCGTCAGCGGCATCACCGCGCAAAAACGCTTGAATATCGTGATTGACGACCATCTGTTCCATGATGACAATTCGCCCCTTAAATCCGAAGGGCGCGTCTGGATGAACTATCGGTTTGTAAAGCCTGATGTTATTTAAATCAATACCTTCCATGCGATCAGGCGCAACACCTTCGAGTGTTTTGTGGATCCATTTTTTTGTAGCTTCATCGGGCACATACTCTTCCTTTGAGGCATCAAACAAGCGTCGTACTAGTCGTTGTGCGATCAATAAGCGTATGGCACTACTAAATATCGGATTAATTCCAATCATACCAATCATACGACTAAACGCCGCCGCCGTAGAATTCGCGTGGAATGATGACAACACAAGATGTCCCGTAATGGACGCCTGGATAGCTGTCTTTGCGGTATCGACATCACGAATCTCACCAACCATCACAACATCAGGGTCCAGACGTAAAATAGAACGTAAACCATCTGCAAAGGTTTGACCATGGGTGGAATCAATAGGAATCTGTGTAATTCCACTGATGCCGTACTCAATCGGATCTTCAAGCGTCAATATCTTGCGTTCAGTATTGTTCAATGCGTTTAATACACTATACAAAGTGGTCGATTTACCGCTACCCGTAGGACCAACCATTAACATCATTCCACGTGGATGTCGCGTTATCTCGTGGAGCTCTGCCATTTCACGTTTAGGGATGCCGAGCAATTCAAGATTAAGCATAGACTCGTCAAAATTAAACAAACGCATTACAGCATCTTGCCCGTACATACTCGGGACTGTCTCGATACGAATATTCAGCAAGTGAGTGCTGCCATCACGCGTGATGTCTTTTTGGATATGTCCAGATTGTGATGTTTTCGCAGCAGATGAAATATTAGCACGCGAACCAATTGCGCCCATCAAGATACGATATTTGTCTTTGGTAATTTCTGCCACTGGATGTAGGGCGCCATCAACACGCATACGAATACGGATAAAGTTACGTTGGTTTTCAACATGGATGTCACTGGCACCAAGTTTATCTGCTTGATCAATCAAGTAATCCAAAACTTGATCCGAACCGACGGAATTCAACGTCTTACTTACCTCAGAGATAGTTGAACTATCACCCGTCTTTGCAATTGTAATATCTTCGTAAATGACCTTTTTGGGCGGATCATAACGATTCATCAGGGCCATATAGCCCGTATTGCTAATCAAAAAAGTCTGAGCTTCACGACCCTTGTCTTGGTACTCTTGCTTCTTCTTTTCGATAACTGATTGCGGAGTATTACTTGTTACACCAAAACGATACGGTTCGTATTCCGATCCCATTTGCAAAGGTACCATACGGTACCTATGCATCTCTTCGATAGCCATCATGCCTTCACGAACTAGGTCTAACTTTTCTTCGAATTCACGCGCATCCAAATACGGTAACCCTAAAATAGCCGCCCTTGACTCTGTCGACTTTTCTTCGTGTTCACGCCGTTGATTCTGGATTTTCTTTTCGTCCACTCACCGTATACTATAACAAAAAGCTTATGTAAATAACAGTGTTAGACTAGTAGTATGGCCGAGATAATCGTTATCGCTCACAATATTCGTTCTACCCACAATATTGGGTCAATCTTTCGCACATGTGAAGGCTTTGGTGTCAAAAAAATTATTCTTAGTGGCTACTCGGCATACCCACGTATCGAAAACGATGGTCGACTACCGCATATCGTTAACAAGTTGACAATTCAAATCCATAAAACTGCACTAGATGCCGAAACAATGGTACCTTTTGAGCATCAAGAGCAACCAGACCTATCAGCTATTCGCGAGGACGGCTACACTATCGTAGGGCTAGAGCAAAACAAAACGTCCATACTGCTGCCCAATTACAAACCACCACAAAAAATCGCACTCCTCCTAGGGGAGGAAGTAAAGGGTCTGACGCCGGATTTACTAGAGCAATGCGATCAACTGATTGAAATTCCTATGAGCGGCAAAAAGGAATCGTTCAATGTCAGCGTTGCAACAGGCATTGCACTCTACGGTCTTACCGTCGATTCAAGCCGTTAATGTATTTATAAATTTTTTCATAAAACCGTTCTTGGTCTAATGGTGTTATGCTTTGTTCTTGGCTTATTCCACGGTCATCATCTATGACATGTTGGCCATATCCTCCACGTTTAACAACCGCCCGTAGCCATGATGTTCCATCCGTGTCAGTAAAAGTATAGATATTGACCCAAGCGTTATCGATACGCACGCCACTCAATCTCATATAGCCACTTTGTTCATATGCTATCCATTCTTCGTGATTGGCATTTGCTAGCTCAACAGCAACTTTGCGTGACATATGACTACCAGCGGCAATACGATGCGGCTCGTTATATGACCCAACGCTCGCTACGTACTCCAAGCCGTCTTCATGTTCTGTGACAAATTTGCCATCATACCTATATGTTTCATATAGGTCATCAAGCTCTCGCTCTTCACTAGTTCGTGTTTGTCTCTCGGGTTGTCTCATCGTTTCCTGTGATTAATAGAATACGTCAACGTACCCTTGATAGCAAGAGTTTTTATTCGTCCGAGGCGTGGCCCCAATTAATGACCCAATCAATATCCTCCTGCCCATTACTTCTTTCCCGCCACTGCCGTAATACAATTCGCGCAGCTTCACCTGCCCGTATTGCCGTATCAGGATTCGCCAGACCCTCTAGAATTGATTTTTCGTCGAGAAGGCGACACGGCAAACACATCATATGCAAAGCCTGCGCATTCCATGTTCCATCGATAAGTTCATCAATTGCCTCCCGCACACCATGACCATCGGCCATCATACGCACACCTTCAATTCTTGCGTCCATTACTTCGTTGTAGCTTTTCGGGTCATCACCGACACTCCTGGCTACAAAGTCCAAGAACCACTCCACGGCTTCGTCACTAATAGAATGATCATCCTTGCCGCCATGACCTTCATAGCCCGTTTCTGCATATACTGGCATTGATATGATAGTGGATGCGTCAATACTGCTAGGATGCGAGCTAGTAATATGTAAACTCAACCTTTCACTAAATGTTTCCTCGCCTATTCTATAACTCATACCAAACTCTAATTGACGGGTTTTATCTTCTTGATCAGGATACTCCTTATACAAATACGGAGGGCTCTTTTGATCAGTGTTGGTATATCGAATCTTTCGATCGTTCCAACCAAAAACACGTAGTGACATACCTATAAATGTTGCACCTTCTTTGCGTACATCCAGTCGAGGATAGTAACTACCGTCAGACTCTATGGCTAATTGCTCACTAGGCAGCGTAAGAAGATGGGAGAGTGGACCGTCCTTCACCTCCTCTAGCATTACCCCATGGTCACCTGGCAGTATAATATCGACGAATGTAAACGGACTGTCATCCGGTTTATGTTCGAGTAACTTGTCGGCCAATGCTATACCATCTGTTTGTAACTGAGTCAGTTCGTGATCAAATTCATCAAATGGTTGCTCTATATTGTTTCTTGGTCGTTCCATATTTTTCTCCTTCTTAGTGCTATGATTGGCTCATCGGATCCCATAAAAAATTTTGGATTGCCTGGTTTATTTCGTGCTGAGCATTTTCTATATCCTCAATAGCCACCAGGACGGGTCCACTTCCGACAATTTCCGGTCCATCCCAATAGCAAATTTCCTGACCGTCCTGGGCAAATATCGCAATTTGCCACCTCAGTACTTCGTAGCCAATGCGTCGCATACGAGCCACGCCCCTGTAGCCACCATATTCGACCTGGACCCAGTCTTCTTTTGTTCCAAGCGCATTCTTTTCCATATGCTCACTTTACCGTACTGTCAACAGTCTTTCTAGTCGAGATCTTTTACCTACGCTATAATAACCACACATGTTACACCACATTCAAAAAAATATCATCAACGTACTTGCATCAAAAGATCCAGCACGCTACGCCGATATCAAGCCCGACGGTATGGACGGTAATCAATTTACCTACCACCTAAAGCAACTCATCACCAACAAGCTCATCCAAAAAAACAATGGCGGAACATACTCGCTGACACAAAAAGGTCGCACATACCTCATCTATCGTTATGAATCTCTCGATGAAGCAGCGCACAGTATCTTTCTGGTTATAGTACGTCACAATAAAAAGCATTTGTTACGTAAACGTAAGGTACAGCCACTAATCGATTACATCGGCTTTATTCACGGCGAGCCTATTGCAAACGAACCACTCGCAATAACGGTACAAAAACGGGTTTTGAAAAAAACCGGACTCGCCGTTAAAGAAATGAGTATCCACGGTAGCGGCCTAATTCGCATACAGTGCGATGGTGAGCTGCAAAGTTTTTCACACGCTATAATTATCGAAGCCACTGTGCCAAGCGACAAATTAGCGGTGGTTGATGATGAAACGGGTGAAAACTTCTGGATAGATAACATCCGCACTGATTCAATCGATAAACTCATACCGAGTACTCGTGATATTTTAGCCTTCGCAGATGATTCGTCTATTCGTTGGTTTGATTGGACATACGAACTATAGTCACTTGACAACGACCGCGTCTTCTCCGAGTAGCTTTACTAGCTTTCCAATTAGTTCATCCGACCCATCAATAGAAAATGGTAACTTGATGGCTGATTTTTTATCCGTGCCTAGTACTAGGACGATCCCGTCATTACCTGAATGCAAACTACATATTTCCTTGAGCGACTGAAGGGCTGAGTGATCATCGGGGTCTTTGATCTGAACGAATAATTTTTTTGGCTCGACCGCGACCGGTGTAAATACCTCGGCGGGCTTTGTTGAATTTTGCTGGCTAACATTATTACCAGGGCGTCGCGTAGTCCGAACCTTGCCGGGTTCCGGAGCAGAAAGTGGCTGTCCGGTTGGCTCATAATCACGAAGCTCTTGATCGGTAACAATTGAGATAGAATCCGCCATCACTTTAACCTCATTCCCCAGCGCTCCATCACGATCACGGGCATTCACGCTACCCTCAATCTTAATTGCCAGGTCTTGCTTGAGTAATTCACCAATTTGCTGGTATACCTTTGGGAAAACGATCACTTCACTCTCACCAGTTTTATCCTCTATAGCCACGAACGCCATCTTGCTACCACTCTTGGTCAAAATAGTACGAATACGCCCAACCAAGCCGCCGACAATAACCTTGCTGCCATCATGATCTGGGCGTAGCATACCCAGGGGAATCGTTTGCTCTGCGAAATATTCGGTGAATTGATCAAGCGGATGTGCGCTGATATATAACCCCATCAGCTCGCGCTCCCACATCAGGCGCTCCTTCTCGGTGTGTCGAACAGGCGCAGACTCTAACCGAACTGATGGCTGTACGGTTTTTGATGAATCGCCCATCAAACCAAATAAATCCGTCTGACCACTTGTTGCTTCTTTTTGCAGTTTACTAGCAAATGATTGAATTGATTCCAAATTGAAAAGTAGATCAGAACGATCTGCCATTTGGTCAAAACCACCGCTCTTGATAAGTGAATCCCACGCTTTTTTATTAAATTTCGATGTGCTGACACGCCTCGCAAAATCTTCGATATTCACAAATCGTGCCTCTTCGCGAGCACGCAATATCTCTTCAACCGCACCGACACCAACGCCTTTAACCGCTGCCATACCAAAACGAATTTGGCTCTTTCCTGGAACAACAGCAAACTCAACATAACTTTCGTTAACATCTGGTGCTAATACCTCTATGCCCATTCGCTGAGATTCAGCAATCTCGATTGCCAGGCGATCAATATCATCCTGATCGCTAGTCATAAGCGCCGCCATAAATGCATCCGGATAGTGCGCTTTGAGATATGCCGTCCAATAGCTAATCTGAGCATAACAAGTCGCATGCGCCTTGTTAAACGAATAGTCCGCAAAAGGTTGAATCTGCGCCCACAATGTTTCAGCATCCGAGCGAGTTAATCCTTGCTTGACACAACCCTCAAGAAACTTCGGCTCTTCGGCATCCATGATGTCTCTTTTTTTCTTACCGATAGCCTTTCGCACTAAATCAGCCTCACCCGGAGTATAGCCCGCGACCATCTGCAGTAATTTGATAATCTGCTCTTGATACACCATCACTCCGTATGTATCACTCAAAATCGGCTCAAGTGATTCGTGTAAATAACTAATAGCGGACGGATTATGTTTGCCGGCGATAAATCGAGGAATCTCGGCCATTGGACCGGGGCGATACAATGCACCCATCGCAATAATATCCTCAAACAATGTCGGTTTGAGTTCGCGCAAATAGCGTTTCATTCCAGCGGATTCAAGCTGAAATACACCGGTTGTGTCTGCCCTCTGCAAAAGCTCAAATGTCTTTGAGTCATCAATAGGAATGTCAGCGAGATGAATTACTTTGTCGTATACCTTACGAATAATACGTAGTGTGTTATTAATAATCGTCAGGTTACTAAGACCCAAGAAGTCCATCTTTAGTAGTCCCAGTTCTTCGATAGGACCCATCGGGTATTGCGTCGTCACGACGCCCTTTTGCGCCATTTCAAGCGGAGCGTAATTTACTATATCATCAGGTGCGATAACAACACCCGCGGCATGCACGCCATGACTGCGAATAGTACCCTCTAGTAAGACTGCGTAATCAATAACCTGCTTTGAAGTCTGGTTATTCTCATATTCCGCCCGCAAGTCTGGGTCATCCTTTATGGATTGCGCCAATGGAATATGACGACCTTGTATTGGTGCTGGTATCATTTTGCTGACACGATCAGCCTCTGCGTATGGTACCTGCAGAACGCGCGCGACATCACGCACAGCAGCACGTGCTGCCATTGTTCCAAATGTCACAATGTTCGCTACTCTGCTCACACCGTATTTCTCGGCACAATACTGAATCACTTCGTCACGACGAGTATCCTGAATATCGATATCAATATCCGGCATACTGATACGGCTAGGGTTGAGAAATCGCTCAAACATAAGTCCAAAATGCAGAGGATCAATTTCAGTAATACGCAATGAGTAGGCTACAATTGATCCCGCAGCCGAACCGCGACCGGGTCCAAAAATTATTCCTCTATCCTTGCCCCAGTTCATAAAATCTTGCACAATTAAAAAATAACCATTGTATCCCATCTGGTCCATGACGCCTAATTCATACTCAGCTTGTTCGATGACTTTAGAATCAAGCATTTTTCTTGCTTTATCGACAGATAATTTTTCAGCGTCTTCTGGTAGAGTATTCCCATAACGCCATGCTAGTCCACGCCACACTAATTTATGCAAATACGACTTTTCATCCTCTCCCTTTGGCACAGGAAACTTCGGAATTAATATACCACCCAGGTCAATGGTTACGTCACAACGATCTGCTATTTTTTTTGTATTTGCGACAGCATCAGGATGTGTCTTACCCCATCGCTCGATAATGTCGCGGGGATCTGTAACGTGTAGCTCAAAATCTTTCAAACTCATTCGCTTTTCGTCAGATAAGTAGCTACCCGTACCAACGCAGAGCAAAATTTCGTGTGCATCTCTCTCTTCATGTCGTAAATAGTGGGCGTCGCTCGTCACGACTGCAGGAATATCTAATTCCTTGGACAGTCTTTCCAGATGTTTATTTATCTTTACCTGCGTATCCCACTTCGACGGCGCATCCGGATGTCCATGATCCTGCAATTCTAAATAGTACCTGTCGCCAAACGTAGTTTTATACCAGATCGCAATCTTTTTTGCTTCTTCGTAATTATCGGTTTGCAGCTGTTCGCCTAACTCACCACCAGCGCATCCGCTCAAAATTATCAGTCCCTCACCGTATTTTTGTAATAAGTCGTGATCAATACGTGGCTTATAATAAAATCCTTCCAGATTCGCAATAGTTGTTAATTGCATAAGATTCCTGTAACCCTTGTCGTTCATCGCCAGGATAATCAAATGATATCGCGCCTTGTCCTTTTGCGGGTCGCGGTCCGTATGCGAACGAGCAGCGACATAGGCCTCCATTCCGATAACGGGTCTAATACCGCCAGCCTTTGCAGACTTATAAAACTCAATAGCCCCGCTCATGGTACCATGATCCGTAATCGCAACCGAATGCATACCCAGCTCTTTTGTTCTTGCAATGAGATTTGGGATTTTAGTCATTCCATCAAGTAATGAATGATGGGTGTGATTATGAAGATGTACATAATCCGAAACATCCAAATCCACCTCTTTTTTATTTGTTTTTGTCTCCCCCATAACTACTATTTAGTATAGCAGTTTTTAACGATGTTTCGGTGGCAAAATTATTTAGATTCAAGCGTACTTTGCGCAGTTTGTGCAGCTTCACCGATACCAGGTATTTCAACAAAAAAGCTCAAAATCCACACCGCAAGCGCAACAACAACCGTTGCGCCCAACACGCTACCTAGCCCAAAAAATATACCGCGCAAGAAATTCATACGATAAATCCGCATACGGTCGTCATAGAAATCATTAAATAGCTCTTCTAATAATGAACGTCGAGCAGCCATGCGCTGATCATGCGTTATTGATTCACTGATTGACTTATTTTGCTTTGTCATCGTCCTTGGCAAATTTTCCCTTTAGCCCTTCAAGTTCTTTTCGTGTTTTACTAGACGCACTGTCCGCCTTACTTTTTAGCTCTTCAGCTTTTTTCTTGATATCATCACGAGTTTCTCGGCCACTTTTTGGTGCCGTCAAGACCCCCGCTACCAATCCTGCCGCCGCTCCAATAAGTGCACCTATCGCTAATTTCTTTCCCATCTCAGTCGTCCTTCCTTTTATTGAATTTCTTTGTCTGCTTCATCACTGCCTTTAGAAAAAACGCGGGACCACTAAACTTTTTCGCATTTTTTAAGAGCTCCTCGATAGTACCCGCCGTTCGTTGCGCCGAATCGGTAACGGATTTAATTTGGAGTGTTACTCGAATTAATAATACAGCCAGTACAATACTTAGCAATAAAAATAGTGCTAAAAACACCGACAAAATAATAACTAATGTATATGCCCAGTCCATAGTTTTAGTATACAAGCGTTTTGATTATTTGTCGAGTCGTTCACGCATGTAATCTGCGAGTTTGTCGCCATACTCATCGCTCTCCAGAGCGACATCAATAACCGCCTTTATGTACTTTAGCTGGTCACCCGTATCGTGCCATACACCCTGAACGAAACGTCCGTAGACTTGGTCCTGCTGAGCTAATTGATTAATACTATCAGCCAGTGTAATTTCACCATTTTTGTCGACTTTTTCTTGCTGAATGATAGGTAAGATATCCGGTGTTAATAAATATCCGCCAACTGACGCATAGTTGCTAGGTGTGTTTTCTTGACCAGGCTTCTCGACTAATTCTGTGATTTGGAATGTATGTTCGTCCACCTGTTCACCGGTTGCAGCCATGCCGTACTTGTCAGCATCCTTTGGATCTACTTCAATCAATGTAATAATGGACTTACCAGTCTTTTCGTATGCTTCTACCATTTGAACGGCGCGAGGAACCTCGCTACGGAAGAAATCGTCTGCAAAGAATACAAAAAATGGCTCGTCGTCATTAATCATGTGGCGCGCATTGAGAACAGGTCGTGCGTTGCCTTTTGGCGTACCCTTTTGTCGAACATAGATAAAATTCGCCAGGTTTGCAATCTTTTCGATTTCATCAGCTTTGTCATCTTTGCCCTTTTCGCGAAGTTCCTTTTCTAATTCATCGGATCGATCAAAGTGATCCTCAATTGCTCGCTTCGTGCTACCTGTGACAATAATAATATCAGTAACGCCCGCCGCAACTGCTTCTTCGACGATCAATTGAATAACCGGACGATCAATGATCGGCAACATTTCTTTTGGCATCGCCTTCGTTTGCGGTAAAAATCTTGTTCCTAAGCCGGCGGCGGCAATAATAGCTTTGGTTGGTTTTTTCATTATACTGTTCCCCTTCTTTGCATCATTTTCAGTGTATCATAATCTTTCGCGTATCAGTTTCTGCGCAAGTGCTGGATTTGCTTTACCCTGAGATTTCTTCATAATTTGACCAACCAAAAAGCCGATGACCTTTTCGTTACCCGCCGCGAAATCCGCTACAGCCTTGGCGCTGGCTGGATCGGCTAATACTTCATCGACAATACTAGCGATTGCACCTTCGTCACTAACCTGCAATAAATTCTTCGCCTCGGCAATTTCTCGTGGTGTCTTATCGCCTGTTAATAATTCATTGAAAACTTCTTTTGCGGCCGTACTCGATAATTCATTTGCTTCCACCATCTGTGCCAATTCAACGTAGCCCTCAGGTACGAAATTACTGGCAACCTCTGCTGTTTCTTCATCGGTCGACACTCCACTAGCAAACCAATGCGCAACACGCTTCGCAACATCATCACCGGCGTTGTCCTGTATGCTCGCAATCAATACCGCATAACTCTGGTGCGCCAGAATTGAATCAACAACTGATTTATCCAACCCTAATCCCGCCCACTTTTCGCGGTAATACGGAGGTAATAATGGCATATTAGCCTGAAGTTTTTCGACTTCATCCTCCGACAAAACAATCGGTGGGATATCGGCATCCGGCATATAGCGATAATCTTGCGCGTCTTCTTTGCTACGCTGGCTACTGGTTCGACCGGTAGAATCGTCCCAACCGCGCGTCTCCTGAACAATGCGTTCACCCTTTTCTAGCAATGCGACTTGACGCTTAAACTCGTACTCGGCGGCTCGTTCAACGCTACGGAATGAATTGAGGTTCTTTACCTCTGCGCGCGTACCGAGTTCCGTTGAACCGACAGGTGCAACCGAAACATTAACATCAAAACGCATATTGCCATGATACAAATCACCGTATGTCACACCGGCATAAACCATAAGTTTGTGTAGCTCAGCGGCAAATGCTTTCGCCTCTTGTGGCGAATGCATATCCGGCTCCGTCACGATCTCAATGAGTGGCGTCCCGGCGCGATTCAAATCAACCAAACTATAATCACTATAGTGCGTCAGTTTGCCCGCATCAGTCTCTAGATGGGCATGATGAATGCGAACATGAACAGAACCGCCATCATCCAAAGGCGCGTCGACCGCACCGGCAAGAATCGTCGGATGGTACATCTGAGTAATCTGATAGCCACTGGGCAAATCAGGATAAAAATAATGCTTACGATCAAAACGACTGATGCTTGCGATCTTTGCATTCATTGCCCTACCTGCAATTGCAGCCAACTCGATAGCACGCATATTGAGTACTGGTAACATGCCAGGCAAACCAAAGTCGATAGGGTCAACGACGCTGTTCGGACCTTTGTTACGCGCATCGTTGTCGGCAGGACTAAACAATTTTGTCACTGTTGCTAATTGAACATGACTCTCAATTCCAATTGTCATTTCATACTCGGCCATATTATATCGCTCCCAAATCTTTTAATGCCCGCTTGAAGCCGGCAAGCGCCTTGCGGGCATGATCAAAACCAACCTTGACATCAGATTCATGCGCTATTCGATTACGCAGCTTGTGTGCCTCCCAGATTGAATCACGATTCGAAAATCGGTCCTTTGCTAACTTGAGCCGATCGCCCATCGTCTTGCCACCATAACCTAGATCGCGCATCGCCTGATCAACAAGCTTATCCGCATTGAGTACTGCCAAATGATAACTAGATTCACTACCCCGAACAAGCGATTGCTCAACCGCCAACCACCTCATGCGATATTTTTCTATGTCTAACTTGCGGCCATGTTTTCCAAATGAAATAAATGCGAATAACATAGCTCCGACAATAATAATAGCCGCAAATAAAAATATAACTTCGCCGTTCATTACGCCGCCCCCTCTACGCTCTTTGCGAGTGCCAGCAACTGCGCGTCATGGCGGCGCTGACCAATCAACTGCACACCAACGGGAAGACCCTCGTCAGTTGCACGTGCGGGCACACTAATAGCCGGCATACCAGTAAGGCTCGGAGCAACCGTCATCATATCGGCAAGATACATCTTGATCGGATCAGATGTATTCTCACCCAATTTGAATGCAGGTGTTGGACTGACAGGCCCCAATAGAACATCATATGTATTAAACAATTCATTGAATGCGTTAATCAATAACGTTCGAGCTTTTTGTGCTTGCATATAATACGCATCAAAATAACCGCTGGACAAAACGTAACTACCTATCATAATTCGACGCTTATTCTCGCTAACAAATCCGTCATTGCGGGATTTCCCATATAAATCGGATAACGTACCGGCATCGGCACGCTTGCCATAACGCACACCATCATATCGTGCCAGATTGCTACTAATCTCGGCGGGCACTATAACGTAATACATTGCTAATGCATATTTAAGAATAGGTAGGCTAACTTCCTCGACCGTATGACCAGCAGATTTTAAACGATCCACATACTGAATGACTGACTGTTTGACTCCAGCATCAACATCATCTGTCATGAATTCCTTGATGATACCTATTTTTTGTCCCGATTTTACATCAGCGATTTCAAAGAAGTCTGGCAAAGATGTCATATCACGCGCATCACGACCAGCCATAACATCCATCACTAACTGTGCATCACTAGCACTCGTCGCAAAACAACCGATCGTATCGGTACTGCTTGCCATTGCGACAACGCCAAAACGACTCACGGTACCATATGTTGGCTTAACGCCGTATACGCCATTAAAGCTCGCAGGCTGACGAATAGAGCCGCCCGTATCTGTACCCGTCGCAAACGGAACGATACCCAGCGCGGTCGCCACAGCAGAGCCACCGGACGAACCGCCCGCTACACGGTCCTTGTCGACAGCATTCAATGTCGGACCAAAAACCGAGTTCTCGGTGCTACCACCATGAGCAAACGCATCAAGGTTCGCCTTCCCTATGCAAATCGCTCCCTCAGCCTCTAGTTTTTCTATAGCCGTCGCCTGAAGTGGCGCATTAAAATCTTTTAAAATATGACTTGCGGCCGTTGTTGGTGCGCCAAATGTTAAAAAGTTATCCTTTGCAACAAAAGGCACTCCTGCCAAACGTCCCTTAATTTCACCGCTATCGACCTTGGATGCTTGCTCTAAGGCCCGCTCTTCGCAAAGAGCTAATAGCGCGTTGTATTCTGGCTTGTCTTTTGCTGCTTGAATCGCCCGTTTGACGTTCGCAACAGCAGAAGTGCCCAAATATTCATCGATAGTCGTCATCTATAAAACCTTCGGTACTTCTATTTGCTCGTCTTTTTGCTTTGGCGCAAGAGACAATAATGCATCACGATCAGCCTTCGGCTGCATTACGATGTCTTCTCGTCCAACATTCTCCAAATCTGTAACCTGGTATGTCGGCTCGACACCAGAAGTATCTAACTCACTCAATTGATTAATATAATTCAAGATACCGCCCAGGTCGTTTTGCAACGAAGCAATCTCATCGTCCGATAATTGTAGATTTGACAGTGTTGCTAAATGCATCACTTCGTCACGAGAGATTGTGGTGGTCATAAAGGATATTATATCATACGAAACTTGGGTAATAACAGATTATTCCCAGCGGAATACACGAAATGCAATTATGTAAATTATCACCATCCAAGCAAGGACCATGCCGATTTGCGGACCAATTTCCCATAGATGTTGACCTTCGGTCGCGATCAGTCGAATACCGTCAATGATCGGAGTAAGTGGCAAAAATGCCGAAACATTTTGTAACCAGTCGGGCATCAAGAACCTTGGAAAAAACGTTCCTGACAAAAACATCATTGGAAACACAATGATATTACTTAGTGGCGCGGCTTGACGTTCGTTCTTCGCCCAACCGCCAAGCGCCAAGCCTATACCCAAAATTGTAATAACCCCCAGCATTAGAAATGCCGCAAGCTCGAAATAATTGCCTACAATATTTAAATTAAAAACCAGAATAGCAACTAGAAACATAGTTGATAGCGCAAAAGCACCAACCACCAGTTGTCCTATCATCGTTGACAAGAAATACTGCCATACTGTAATCGGCGTCGTACTAAGACGGCGCAAAATTCCCATTTTTTTGAGTTCAGGAAATACATTCACCGGACCAAAGATACCCATACCTATAATCGCAAAGCCTAGTAACCCCGCAAATGTATAATCGAACGGCGAAAGACTTTTTTCTTTTAGCTGTTGAGTCTTTACTGTGAACGGTACCGTTACGGGAACGAGCTGATTATTTATCTCCTTGAATTGCGCATTCAGTACCGAAGCCAACGCCGCACCGGACTGCTCGTTATTTTGCGTATATAGCAATCTCGCCTGGCCACTCGGCGTATTGGTACCTTCAGTAATATCACCAAAATCACTAGGTAATACAATCGTTGCATCAATCTGCGACTTGCTCATCAACTCTTTTGCTTGATCGAGCGTCGTTGCATCCTTAGATACATCAAATATTTCGCTATCACGCGTACCTTTTGCAAAATCTTTCGAAAACGAGCTATCACTCTGATTAATCAACGCGACACGAAACGATATGTTATTATCGCCAGAATTAAAACTTCCAAACACAAATAAAAATATCAACGGAAAGACGACTGTAAAGAAGATAGCAAGTCTGTCACGAAAATATCGCTTAGTATCAATTCGTACAAACGTCATGATTGTATAGAGAGATGTCTTAAAATTATGCATCGCGTAGTCCTTTTCCAGTCAAATCGATGAATACGTCCTCTAGGTTCGCCTGTTCAACCTCTTGTTTTTTCTTGAAGCCACGTCCTAATAAGGCTTTTATGAGATTCTTTGGCGTATCAATTGCAACAATTTTGCCTGAATCCATGACGGCTATCCGATCACATAACATCTCCGCTTCGTCCATATAATGAGTCGTCATAACGACACTAATACCGCGATCACGAACCTTTTCGATCAATTCCCACAAATGCCTACGCGCTTGCGGATCTAAGCCGGTTGTTGGTTCGTCCAAAAAGAAAACTTTCGGTCCATGCACCAAAGCAGTAGTAATACTAAGACGCTGTTTTTGACCGCCTGATAGATTTTCATAGTAGCTTTTTGCCTTATCCTCCAAATCAACATCTCGTAGAAACTTCATTGGATCGACCTTTTCACCATAGGCGGCGGCAAAAAGTCGAATAACTTCAGTGAGCCTAGTTTTGTCTTGAAATGACGGACTTTGAGGTTGAACCCCAATAATATATTTGATCTTTCGAGGTTCTTTTGCAACATCTATGTCGTTTATCAATACAGTTCCGCCGTCAATGGGACGAAGGGTTTCCATCATCTCTAGTGTTGTCGTTTTTCCCGCACCATTCGGGCCCAAGATTCCAAATATTTCGCCTTTTTTGACCTCAAAGCTAATGCCGTCAACGGCCCATTTATCACCATAGCGCTTTTTCAAATCGCGCACTTCAACCATATTTTTCATGCTTGTCATAGTATAGCGTATTAACGCTTTTAGTACCAATACTGCTATAATTTGATTGTGATTATGTTTAAAAACATGCCTCAAAAGAAGCGTGCAGAACTTATGCAGGGCTTTTTTGAATTCATCAAGTTACAAATAGCGGGTAACGTCCCCGTCTGGGGAACCCTTGGCTTATTTGCGCTACTTGATCAGGTGTTTTATGCTAATGACTACTGGGCATTGCTAGTGTCGACCGTAGCCGCATATACATTATTCTACTTTATTAGCGATATATGGGTTTTCAGCCGTACCCGTAATAGCCGGAACAAAACAACTGAAATCTGGCGATTCATCGTATTCACAAGTTTTAGCGCCCTACTTATTTTTAACTTAAACTGGTTCCTAAACCAGTATTTCGGCATCTCTTTGTACGTTGCTCAATTTATATCAGCAGGTTTATCAATATTTTGGACATTTCCTGGATACAAGTTCTGGGTTTTTTCATCCGTAAAAAATCATCGCAAACTAAGTGCTAAAAAATCTAAGCGATAACTACTTGTAGAACGGATCTTCACTTGATGATGTAGGTGGTGTTTGTTGCTGACCAACCACCGGAGGTTCCTGTCCGCCCGGTTGCGTTGACCCCTGGGTTGTATTTGGTACCGAGGGTGCAGTAGTGGGGTTATACGTAGCTTGGGGCTGTATAGGGGACGTGGATGGAGTTTCGGCACCATAATGGCCAACCTGCAGCATACTAATGCGGCGCTTGTGTAATCGATAAAATACCGTCAACAAGCCAGTTGCTAAGATGAGTGACACCAGAGAAACAATCATCACAAACTGCAATTGATTCATGAATGAGGTATCTTTTTCACTGCCCTGCAAACTAATCGATAACTCCTTTGATGGTGTCGCCCAACGATTAAACCTGTATGAATTGCCGGCTGTGCTAAACGAGCTTGTACTCGCCGAATAATTAGAGGCTAGGAACTGATCAGCGCCATCACGCCACTGTGTCGCCAAATTACCGCCAGTGTCGAGCGTAATATTACTTTGTTCGACAAGGTTTAATAATTCAGATGCCGAACGAATAGTTCCACCGGCAAAACATTGTTGATCTGGGCAATAAAGCAATCCATATACCGCAAATCCTATCAACTCACCGTTACTATTAAATACGGGGGCGCCGTCATTGCCGGGCAAGACAGGCTTATCGGTTTGTAACAGTTGCTGCCCATCCTTTTTGTATGCCTGATCAACCTTGCTAACCGTAGCGACCGGCAAATCACGTACTCCATCAACCGTCAGAGTACTATCGGTGTATGCCGTAAAGCCAATCGTACTCACAACATCATCCGACTGTGTTGTCTCTTGTTGTGCTATAGGAACGCTAGGAAAGCTACCTTTGACCTTGAGTAACCCCGTATCACTATCTGGCGTAGTGCTACCGAATACATATTGAACTGCTTTTTCTGCATCATAATCAGAGCTAACGTAATCCGCTTCGAGTACGCTATCCGAATACGCAAAGGCGGGTTTTAGCGCATCGTTACGATTAACAACAATTGGCTTATCGGTCGGCTGAATTGCGTATGTGTATTCCTCTTTGACTGGTGTAATGTAATTGCTTGGAATAATTAATCCAAGGTTTTGTATCTTCGCGAGAGCCTCTTGGTCTCCCGTTAATGCACCCGTCATAAAGTACTCTGCGTCAGATTCTAAGATAATTTTTGCTTCGAGTAGATAATCAAGAACTCTCTGCAATCGATCCAGCGTTGACTCGCGATTAGGAGCAAAGTTTATATACCCATTGATAGCGGCTTTTTTCTGCGTACGAATTGCGTGGCCTGTCGTCGCAATATATCCGTCACTAGATACCAGTACGCCACTAGCAACATTACCAACACACGCATCTGTGAGCGTCGTTGCTGTTTCTCCATCCTCAAACTTGAGATCCAAATCAGCACAGTACAATGTACCTACACGAACGACACTCGGCTGTGATTTGGCGATTGACCTTAACGCTGCGCCGTCACTGTAATATTCTGGCGTAATAGTTAGCAGATTCGTTCCGTCGGTAGAGGCCCCGTCCGTAGTCTTTAATGTCGTCTGCGCGAGGCGCGCTAACGGATACGCATAAGATACATCTTCAGCCTCCGCTTTGCCTGCGGGTGTAATTTCGGATGCCTGTGGCTGAACAAATACTATAGTGTCAAATACCTGCTCGACGAGACTCGCGGCACTAACGTTAGTCGGACGTACATTACTAATACAGACAGAGTACGGCTGATCAAACTGAATTGTATAATAACAGTCGTCATACTTGGTGTTGGATATCCGATAATTTTCATTTGTCGTCGTATACCGCACACGCTGGTATTCAATATCATTGATCGTCGTATTTGATGGCTTTGTCGCCTCAATAGTCACAAAAGTATTGTCATCTGCGACTTTTTTAGCCGCGCGCTTGTCACCATCTAATTTCACAAACAAACTGAGTTTCGACAGGTCTTTATTTTCAGAAAGCTTGGACGCATCATCCAGCTTTTTTGTGCTCATAGTTGCGAACACTTCAAGCTCGGGAGGAAGTGTAACAAGTGCGCGTGATGATTCGACACTTTCAATCGGCCTAATTCGGGTATAGTTGTACGCTCGCTCCGTACGCAAATCGTTGTTTTCGTATGTCTGACCAGACAAAACTGCAACACTTTCATCAGTACCCGCCGTGCTATCACCTACTTCGGCGTAACTGGTATATAGCCGATTATCGTAATTAAGTGAAAAACCGACATCAGATTTTACATTGACACGTTTTAGGGTTTGTTCGGGTGGTTGTAATACATCAGCGAATTTCTGCCTTGCTCCAGCGTCTACCGCGGTAGTCAGGGGAACAATAAAGAACAACCCGACGCCAACTAAAACGGCCACAATAATTGTGGTTATTAGCGACCATTTCACAATCCGCCCCAGAGGCGACTGATGCTGATACACCTTTTGCCGAATGTCCTGGGACTCCTGTGGTATGTAGGGGTTCGTCGACGAATCTTCCATGCTTATGGTTATAGCTTAGCACAGATGAAAAGCTCATGCTAGCACTAGGTGAGGACGCTTCGTAGACAAATTATCGCATCTTATTGCGAATTTCAGCGATCATATCACGAAGTTCTGCAGCATGCTCGAAGTCTAGATTCGCACTTGCAAGATCCATCTGGCCAGTCAAGTCCTTCACGAGGCTTTTATACTCATCTTTAGGAATCTTTTTCAAATCCAGCTTAGGCTTTTTATCGTCTTTCATCGGAATAATCGCACGAAGACCCTCGCCAATCGCCTTGTTTACGCTCGTTGGAGTAATATTGTGTTCGCTATTGAATTCTTGCTGGATATCACGTCGACGATTGGTTTCATCGATAGCCGCCTGCATCGATCGCGTAATCTTATCACCATATAAGAATACCGTACCCTCGACATGACGCGCAGCGCGACCAATTGTTTGGATTAGCGCACTCTCACTTCGCAAAAAACCTTCTTTGTCGGCATCGATAATCGCAACCATACTCACTTCGGGCAAATCCAACCCTTCACGCAAAAGATTAATTCCAACCAAAACATCGTAGACACCGCTACGTAAATCCTTCAAAATATCACCGCGTTCTAACGTGTCGACATCGCTATGAATATATGCCGTTTTGATACTCAAATCTTGTAGATACTGGGTGAGGTCTTCAGCCATCCGCTTGGTCAATGTCGTCACTAAGACACGTTGTTTTTTTGCAATTCTCTCGCGGATTTCTGCAATCAAATCATCAATCTGACCTTTGGTCGGGCGAACAATGATTTGCGGATCAATGAGTCCTGTCGGTCGAATAATTTGCTGCGCTGGCGCTGGACTATGAGCCAGTTCGTACTCACCCGGTGTCGCCGAGACGTACACTACCTGATTAATATGTTTTTCAAATTCATCAAATCGTAGCGGACGATTATCAAGCGCAGAGGGCATTCGAAAGCCGTGTTCTACGAGCACTTCTTTGCGGGCGCGGTCACCATTATACATACCACGTACCTGTGGTAAGGATTGATGGCTCTCGTCAACGAGCAGTAGCCAGTCATCAGGGAAATAATCGAGTAATGTTGCGGGTTGATCACCTGGCTCACGATTGGTCAAATAACGACTATAGTTTTCGATACCTTTTACAAATCCTGTTTGCTCTAACATTTCGATGTCATACTTAGTTCGCTGAGCAAGTCGTTGTGCCTCGAGGTGTTTGTCATGTTTTTCGAACCATTTCAATCGTTCATCAAACTCTTGCTTGATACCATCAATTGCATGCGCCAGCTTGTCCTTTGGTGTTGCATAATGGCTAGAGGGAAATATTTGTAGCTCCTGAGGTTCGCTCAAGATTTCACCCGTTAATGGGTCTATACGCGTAATCCTTTCTAGTTCATCACCAAAAAATTCTATGCGATATGCAACATCACTACCAGCTGGATATACATCAACCACGTCACCTTTAACTCGAAATGTTCCACGAGCAAAATCGATATCATTACGTTTGTATTGAATATCTGTTAATTGTCGAATGAATTTGTCCTGTAGACGCCGTTCGCCTGTGCGTAATTGAATTGACATACTGGCATAGTCATCAGGATTACCGATACCATAAATACAACTAACACTTGCAATAATGATTGTATCGCGTCGTGTCAAAAGTGCTGACGTAGCGGCATGTCGCAACCTATCAATTTCTTCGTTGATCTGACTATCTTTTTCGATATACGTATCGCTCGATGCAATGTAAGCCTCCGGCTGATAGTAATCAAAATAGCTGACGAAGTAGTGCACTTCACTATCGGGGAAAAACGATTTAAATTCGCTATACAATTGAGCGGCGAGTGTTTTGTTATGCACCAAAACAAGTGTTGGAACATTACGCGCGGCAATAATGTTCGCCATTGTGAATGTCTTGCCGCTGCCGGTCACACCAAGCAATGTCTGTTCGTGCTCGCCGGCATCTAGACCTTTGAGTAATTGAGCAATAGCCGCTGGCTGATCGCCTGTCGGTTGATAATTTGTCTCTAGTCGAAACTCCTGACTCATCTGTTAATTATAACATGTCGTCCTGCACTCACTAACCTGTTACCGTGTCATAAAACGTCGGTGCATCCGCCGGGGACTCCGTCACGCTGTCACTCTCACGCAATGTATGAATAACGGGGGACGTATTTTCAAAACTGCAACCTATGACTCCAAGTTAACTGTTAAGACGTCCCACTTTGAATCGGTAACATTATATCTCGCACCAATATACATGGTTTTGTTTATGACGGTTGTTGTCGGTAGCGTCACACCAATTGCTCGCCACGATGCTCCCCAGGTAATGGCCCTCGCCGTACCGTTATCTTTGATGCGAATGAGAATTGATTGTCCGTCACTAGGTGTCCCACTCAAATTACTCGATAAGGATGTAATGTCGGTTGCTAGCGCCGTAATATTGTATTGGTCGTAGTCGTCGGTATTAATAGACGGCGTTGCTGAACTAGTAGTTGAACCGACCCGAGCGGTGATGCTCTTATTAGTTAGGACATCGGTTGAGGTACGAGAAACAATTGTATCCGTTGTTGGTGCTGGGAGGGTCAGATTTTGTGGAGCCGCTGATGAAGAATTTTGAATAATTTTCGCATTATAGCTACTGCCCTGAATATATAAATTAGTTGTGTTTAATGTATAAATGTTGGTATTGCCATTACCACCGAATACTGGTCTGAACTGTATATCCGTTGCGCCCCATGTAAATGCAGCATTGCCAGAACTAGGGTCTAAAATGTGCCACAAAGTCTGATCGCTCCACCCGGAGGTGCCCTGCGACCAAACAAATAACCCCGTTGGATTGACCGATCCCGACATGTCCGACGAGCGGGACAGGCTAAGATTGGTGATATTATCAGTAACGGTATAGATGCCATTAGCTGGCTGTGCGGTAGTGGTATATGACGACCCAACCCCAGTAGACGCCGGGGCGTTGATAATTAGTATGCGATCACCTATAGCAGGTGCGTACCCGCCATTAACGGTTGTACCGGCTATCTGCGAAACTGTGCCCGATACGATTGTGAAGGTTTCAGAACCTAGAGCAACTGCCTGAACAGGTTCAAGCATACCGCTGACACCCCCGGAAGGAGCCGACCATGTACCGTCACCACGAAGGTAGGTACTACTAGACGGTGCACCTGTCACAGCCGGTATGCCGGTTACAGATGAAATGATAGGATTACCACCAGCTTTAACGACACCCGTACCTTGCGTAATCAAGTTCAAGTCATGATTTGTATCCGCGCCACCCGCATGTAGCGTTGGGGTTTGGCCAGAATCAGCGTAAATAGTGACTGATCCAGCACCTTTTGGATAGAGTACTAATCCAATATCGCTATCACTACCGGCCGCCTTAAGCTCAGGAGATGCCCCCGATGTTCCATATAGCGAGCCACCACCACGTGGGAGGAATGTGCCCGATGCTAGTGACGAATCATAACCCACAACATACATTTGTGTAATTCGAAAATTACCTGTCGTGATAAAATTCGACAATGTAAAGCGTATTTTGCTAAACCCGTTAGCCCCATCATAACTTCCGCTATCATAAGCGCCCGCCCAATGATGACCCGACTCCTCATCGGTCGCTGAATAAAGACTAATCCATGTTGTCGCTATTGGATCATAGATTTCTATGACAACATCTTTTGCTGTACACCAAGGCGTCATAACGATACCAATAGTCGCTCCCCAATTAAAAGTCCTGTGATTAGTCACCTCCACAACAACTACATCAGTAGCGGCATTGGCGAGACTAAAGGATTGTGCTGTTGTGGCATCCGGTAAGAACGGATTCTCATTGCCGGTCGGGGTAGCAGGGGCGGCATTTAATGTGTAAGAGACCGATCCGCCGCGCTGGCTATTGTACGCAATATCATTAACGATGTGTGGGAGTGTATTAAAACCACTTGACTCCGGATGCAGGTCTAGCGTGGTGCCATATAGCAAGGTGCCAGATTGCGTGTTCAATACAGGTATATCACTTGCCGTGGCGACTTTTACGCCGTTGGCCTGTACAACTCCCGTACCCTTAGTCACTAGATTCAAGTTAACGTCCGAACTCGACCCGTTTGCAGAGAAATTCGCAGTGCTGTTTGAGCCAGCGAACATCGTTACATGACCCGTTCCTTTTGGTTTCAACGTTAAGTTTATGTTCGTATCGCTACCATTTGCATTAAGTTGTATATAGCCATCACCGGAGGGTGAAGTCTCAATGCCAAGGTAGTTGACCGCTGAGGAGCTCCAGGAATCATTTGATATTAGCGGATTATCGTTGGAATCCAAGATTGAATCACTGAGATTAGGATAACTGAGAGTTTTATTGGTGAGAGTTTGTGTGCCGGAAATTGTAGTAACCTCGGTGCCGTTGGCCTGAACGACACCAGTACCCTTGGTTAGGAGGTTCAGATATACATTTGTATCCGTACCCGATGCTCCTACCACCGCACCATTACCGGTATCTGTACCCATAGTATAGATATAATTGACTGCACTTGCACTCTGCTGACGTGTCTGGAACATATAATTACCATCACCGGAGAAAACGTTAAGACTACCTGAGCCCTTAGAATAAAGACTCATGCTAACATCGCTATCGGAACCATCAGTCTTTATATTTGCACCATAGCCTGTTGCCCCATTTTCTATTCTTAAATAGTTCACAGCGCCAGCACCTGAGTACGTATCAAATATCGTATTACCGTTGCTGTCTTTTATAAGTGGTGATTCAAGAGTTTTGTTAGAGAGAGTTTGCGTAGATGTAACATCGACAACCCGCTCTCCAAACGCAGTTACACCATTGGAGCTAACGTTATTAATGGATCCCGAAGGAACGGCCGACTGCCAATTGGAATTTGTATTGTAGGTCAGCGTACTACCACTACCTATTCGTTTGGACAATTCATAGATATTGAAGCCACCGTAATCGTCCCCCTTCTTCATCCACAGCTGCATATCAGAAGACCATCCGTCACTGATAACCTTAAAGGAATCATTGTCGATTAGATAACCACCGCCACCTTTGGCGATAATATCGACATCTACGTCCGGGGTTTGACCGGTACTGTTTGCACGAAAGAACACTGAGATGATTGCTGAATCATGGTTACCCGTAGAGGCGCTTGAGACGCTAAGAACCAATGAACAATCCGTATACTGGGTTGTTCCTGTACTAAACGTTGCAATCTGCGCCCACGTATCCGCACCGTTCTCGGTACCCGAAGAGCCGCTTGCAGTGGAAGCGACTAACTTAGATATGTCATCAGGAGCTGTGACGATCTCGATGCCGTTAACCTTAACTATACCGGCACCCTTCGTAACCAAGTCTAGGTCAATATCCGTATCAGACCCATCTGTTCCAAGTCTTGCTGCGTCACCAGTTGCTGCATTCTCGGCATACAGATAATTAACCGCGCTAGCACTGCCCTGATATGCTTCAAATATACGATTGCCACTTTCGGAATACAGAAGAACGGAGCCACTCCCCTTACTATAAAGATCTAGGCTCAGATTAGTATCGGAACCGGCGGCCTGGATCCAAGGTGAGTTACCGGTCGCGCCAGTACCTATTTGAAGATAATTCACAGAGCTGGAATACGACTGAGTATCGAGAAGGATATTATCATAGCCGTCTAGTATTTGTGCAATTTTTGGTGTGGTCAGCGTCTTATTCGTCAACGTCTGAGTCGCAGTTAATCCAACAAGCTGTTCGGATACGCCAGCTGGATCATAGGTTGAAGCCTCCATGTCGCCAGTACTAGCATTTGCATCAACGTAGGCTTTAATGCTTTGTTGCGTGGCAAGCTTGGTCGCGGAATCACTTGCCATGTTGTCTTCGTCGAGGATTGCGGTACCACTAACACCCGTGTTGAGGATTGGTGAGGTGAGGGTTTTATTGGTGAGGGTCTGGGTATTCGTTGTGCCAACGCTTGCTCCGGTAGCACCGTGAGCCGTGGTGCTGTTTTCATGATCGTATGCCCAGTTTGAAGATATAGGAGCAGACGTCTCGCCATCCACGGCGATATCATCAATATCGGTAATGTATGATATAACGGATGTATCAGTCAGGTCGGTCGAGGCTCCAGTAACTTCTGCACCAATGGCGAGATTAGTAATCGTGTTGTTATCTGCATCGAGGGTTTTATTCGTTAATATCTGCGCATCTGTCCTGCCAACGAAATCGCTCGATGGGAGCGTAAGAGAGTTTACTGTACCTAAGCCTGATATATTATCGGAATCATCAATTGATACACCTGTGCCCTGAACACCTTTTGAACCACCATCTCCTCTGACGATAGCGTGGTCCGTGATTGACAGAGTTGATGATACATTGCCACTCCCTAAACTTGAGTCAACGTACGCTTTGATGCTTTGTTGCGTGGCGAGCTTGGTTGCCGAATTACTTACCATATCGTCTTCGTCAAGGATTGCCGAACCACTGACGCCAATATTCAAGATAGGTGCTGTAAGGGTTTTGCTAGAGAGGGTTTGGGGTGTATTTATTGATACTATCGTGGATGGAAATGTTGGAGTGCCTCCTAGTGTGTAGGAGCCAGTAACCGTACCCGATAGCACCGGACTAGCGATTGTCTTGTTTGATAACGTCGATATTGCACTGTTTTTTACCGCATCGCTTGTGTTATCAACACTTCCCAGCCCGACATCTGATTTAGTAAGAACAATATCGCCAGTCCGAGATGAAACGGAAGTAACCGAAGATGCGCCTGTGGTAGAATTGAGCTTTGCTCGAACGTCGGCAGTAAGTTTTGTCTCTTCGATAGTGTTGTCTACGAGAGCGTAATTCGTGACAGTGTTTTGCCCGAGAGTACCGTCAGCCTCAAGAGTCTGAGAAAGATATTCATTGAGGATATCCCCCCATGTGCCGTTATCGTTGCCTGGTATCGGAAGACGAGGCATCAGAAAATAAACCCTAATACATCAAGGGATGATGACGCATAAGTCTGACTACTGTATAGTCTGACTCTTAATTCATTCTGCGTTGATTTGTTCATTATTACTAATCGCCTGCAGAGTCCCCTCACTTATGTTACTAGGTATAGTTTATAGCATGAGGGGTATAGAGGTCAATAAAGGTCAATATGCAGCCCGAGTCTTGATTATTTATAGTGAGCGCTCAGCAAAATTGCCTTTGCCTGTTGAAAACTTGCCTTTTTAAATTGTGCATTTGCTTCTTTAACCGTTGCGTAGGGTTTCGCCTCGACTTCTGTCGGCGAGCTTCCAAATGTGATACTCGCCACATCAAACTTACCCAAGTACCTACCGGGCATATAACCAAGCAGTGATAAACCGCCACTCACCCCCTGGAAGGTGTTCTTTGTGGATAGCTGCACGGAGTTATGCAGTACTATGACGGGATGATAGCCGAGTACGGTCGAAATTATGTCCGGCCCATTACCCACAAATTCCGCCTCCACTTCTGACGTGACTACTTCGCTAACATAAGCCTCATCGGTAGATTTCAAAAGATTACCTTCTGAATTTCGTGCATCCAACTTTCCGATTTTCAATGCCGGATAAACATTGACTACCGTAACCGGGCCATAGGCTGTTGGACCAACGATGCCCATGGGACCATTCCCGGTTGAAAGATGTAAGGCAATATCCTTATCGGGACTCGAAATTGTTAAATTATCCGCGACTACTTGAGCCTCGTTTGATTGTCTAATCACCCAGTCCTCCGGCTAGTCAAAGCATGACTTTTCGTACTCAGTACAATACTATTTTTTCCTTATTACGAGCTCC
>CAMPEU010000012.1 GCA_946804195.1 uncultured Candidatus Saccharibacteria bacterium
AGAAGTATTGCTTGTGGTTACTGAACGCAAATCCGTCAGATTTAAAAATGCTACCAGAAGTTATGGGAGTTGTACGAAGGGTGAAAGAATTTCGTGAGAGTGCAAAAGGTGAAGAGACGCGTCAATATGCGAATACACCGACGACTTTTCGTGACAAGAATGACCCAGATACATTTTTAGTCATTCCGCGTGTATCATCTGAGCGACGAAACTACATTCCAATTGGTTTTTATGATAGTAGCTATATCCCGGGTGATACGGTGATGATGGTTCCGGATGCTTCGCTATATCATTTCGGAATCGTTACTAGTCGTATGCATATGTCCTGGATGCGAACCGTTGCTGGTCGACTGAAGAGCGACTATCGCTATAGTAAAGATATTGTCTATAATAACTTCATTTGGCCAGACTCTACGGATGTGCAAAAAGCAGAAATTGAAAAACTCGCCCAAGCCATTCTCGATGCGCGTGAGGAGCACCCTAACAGCAGCCTAGCTGATTTGTATGACCCAAACACTATGCCCGTCAACCTCACCAAGGCACATCAAGCACTCGATCGGGCTGTTGATAAACTTTACTCAACAAAACCTTTCGGATCTGACGCAGAACGAGTTGCATTGTTATTTGAGAAATATCGAGAGAAGATTTAATACAAGTATGACTACGACTAAACGAATATCAACCGTTTTTATGAAGAGGACGGACTCTATTGATCTAATCTTTTCATCATATCGAACATTGTTTGAACAATATAATGCAGCATTGAGAACTGCAAATATAAATGAGAATAATCGAGTTGCATTCGAACGATGCAAAAAGACTGTCGAAGATATTCAGGAAGATATATCATCAAAACTCTATACCCAAGCACTCGTTCTGCTTACGGGTGCTGCTGAGGCACTTTTAAAAGACGTATTTGAAGATTTGATACAAGAAAACTTCGTCTCAATAAAAAAAGCGAACGGTATTAATTTTAGCATCTCTGACATACAAAAAATTATTGAAGAAAACGAGGAAAGCGATTATATATCACTAAGCCTTGCAAATCTCACAATCAAGCAGATTAACGAAACAAGAAATAAAAATGAGAAAATAAATTTTCAGAACATTCAAACCATGCGACAGGTATTTTTTGATTATTTCGATATAGTAATAAACACTGAATCAGATGAGTGTAAATACCTACACAAAAGCTGGCAACGAAGACATGCTATCCTGCACACTAATTCCATAGTAGATGAACGGTACAAGCATAACGTCGAATTCATCGGACTTGAGAGTGAAGAAATAGGCGATACTGTCACTATTTCTAAGATAGAATACGACGAAACGAAGAAAAAATTCATTTCTCTTTTTGACGAGATTGAAAGCTTAGTCAAAATAAAGAACTTGACGATAGATCACGTTGCTTAATAAAGGACTTTTATCCAATCGCTTCAACTCCGTAAATTTGATCAATACAGAATGATTTAGAAGGTTATTATAAAATATTTTTTCTAGGCTTAGGGCACATTAATATGTGAGGTTCCGTGAGATTTTTAAAAAGTGTCACAAAATGTTACATTTTTCGCCTCTGCTATTTTTAAATTTACGGAGGTAGACAGCGGATTTTCAATCCACGCCGTACTATTGTAAAAGTGCCTCTTATCTGTTAAAATCATTAGTTGATTGTATTAATAATATGAGGAACATATGAAAGCAGTAATCAAGGTAGGTGGCAAACAATTTATTGTCACCGAAAAAGAGACCCTCCTGGTGGACCGCCTCCCGGAAGGAACAAAAGAGCTCGCACTTGATGCACTACTGACTATCGACGGTGACAAAGCTGTCGTAGGTACACCCTTGGTAAAGGGCGTAAAAGTAAGCGCAAAGGTGACTGAACTCGAGGTAAAAGGTGACAAGATCCGAGTTATTCGCTATAAGTCAAAAAAGCGCGTACACAAAGAAACGGGTCACCGTCAGAAATACAGCGAAATAGAGATTGTTTCAATCAAATAGAGCTGACAAAAATCCCCGCAACCTGCGGGGATTTTTTTAGTGCACGCATGATATAATATAAACAAATGCGAGAGGGTAATCTATAGTGGCGGTTACAATTGCAGTAACCAATCAAAAAGGCGGAGTTGGCAAAACGACCAGTGCTATTAACATTGCATATTATCTTGCAAAAGAGGGTCGACGCGTCTTGTTGGTTGATTTGGATCCACAAGGCAATGCATCTAGTGGCCTAGGTATAGACAAGGATAACCTCGACGCAACAACGGGTGAAGTGTTGTTACAGACCACGGAATTAGCCGTTGCAGTCAAAGCAACAGACTACAAAGGTCTATCTATTTTACCGACCACATCGCATCTAGCGAATGTAGAGGCAGAGCTGGCGAATGTACAAAATAAGTTCACGCGTCTAAAGACGGCACTGCAATCAGTTGATGGTTATGACGTTATTATTATTGATTGCCCGCCGAGTCTGAGTCTATTAACGATTAATGGTCTAATCGCTGCAAAGTTTGTTATCTTGCCCGTTCAGGCCGAGTTTTATGCGCTAGAGGGGCTGGGTCAGTTATTGGAGACGATGAAGTTAGTACGAAAAGGTATGAACACGGGCCTGGAACTACTAGGTGTTTTGCCGACAATGATGGATTCACGCACAACACTCAGCAATCAGGTACATCAAGAAATTGTGAAACATTTCGGTGACAAAGTATTTCAGACAGCTATTCCAAGGAATATTCGCCTGGCCGAGGCCCCGAGTCATGGCGTGCCGGTTGGCGCATATGATCGCTGGAGCAAGGGTGCTCGTGCATACAAAGCTGTCGCAAAAGAAATCGAACAGCGTCTAGAGGCGAAGCGATGAGTATCAAGAAAGGTCTCGGTAGGGGATTCGATACGCTAATTCCTGCTGATCTCATCGAGGAATCGTTAGATCCTACTGCAGCTCAAGATGGTAAATTGAGCGAGTTTCGACATATCAGCTTGTCTTCAATTCATGCAAATCCTGAACAGCCACGACGGACATTCGACGAAAGTGCGTTAGAAGAAATGGCTGAATCTATCAGGGAGCACGGCGTTATACAGCCAATAGTTGTTATCCCAAAAGACGGTTCCTACGAAATTGTTGCCGGTGAGCGACGCTTTCGGAGTGCTAAAAAGGCAGGACTGCAAACGATTCCAGCACTTGTTCGTTCATTAGATGATCAACACAAGCTCGAAGTATCTTTGATAGAAAATCTACAGCGGCGTGATCTGAATGTACTAGAAACAGCTACGGCATATTTAAAGTTACGCGATCAGTTCAATATGTCACTCGAACAAATTGGGTCTCGCGTTGGCGGCAGATCAGTCAGCGCAGTAAGTAATGTTTTGCGCTTGCTCAGGCTGCCTGATAGCGTCAAGCAGGCAATTAGGGACGGCAAGTTAACCGAAGGACAGGCGCGACCACTCGTGAGCGCTGATCCGGATATGGTTGAACAGATTTTGCCAAAGATTATCGCTGAAGAGTGGAGTGCGCGAAAGATTGAGCAATTCATTGTTGATATCAAAAAAGCAAACAATACCAAAGTGAGCAAGATTCCAAAGGAATCCTATCATACGCCTGTTGCGGATCAGTTAACGAAGCAACTCAAGGCGCCGGTTCAGATACGATCAAATACAAAAGGATCTGGTACGATCGTTATTCGATTCAAGAACGAAAAAGAACTCGGCAGATTAACTGGTCTGTTGAGTAGTGATTAGAAACCGCGCAGGCCTGTGATAGGTAGCAAACGGGCGTTTACCGGTCCGATAATATCATAAAGCGGCACATAGCCTAAGCCGTTGCGTGAATCGAATGAATAATTACCATTTCGATGGTCGCCACTGACATAGAGCGTACCATCTGGTACGACAACTTCTTTTTCGACACCCGAGGTTGGGCTGGCGGGTTCCCCGTTGTTTGTATCGTCTGGATTAAAACCCTTGGGGTGATCATTGTTATAGACGGTAAAGTGGCCGTCTTTGAGGGCAACTTTTTCGCCCGGTAGGCCTATGACGCGTTTTACGATGAACTCATCAGGACTCCCGACCGTGTAGCGGGGGTTCTTGAATACAATCACCTGACCGCGTTCTGGAATATATTCGATGTTTTGTAATTGCGCCCATGTGACGGGTAGACGATTTACGATCAAACGATCACCTGTCTGCAGGGTAGGCTCCATACTAGGACCCTCAACGTTGAAGCTACGAAAAACATAAGTGTTGATAAGAATTGTACCAATTAATACCATTACGCCAAAAATCAACAGTCCCGTTGCGTCCTTTATCCAGGGGTAGCGCTCAGTAAAAGTCTGGTTCATTATTATTAACTATACCTGAAGCATTATTAATAAACCAGACAACTGCTAGAATTAAGCGTTATAATTTTGTATAGTATAGAAAGAATTTATGGCAAAGAAATCACAATCTATGGATGGATTTATACCCCGACGCCCTAATCGTAAGGTCGGGGGTACTATTAGTGGCGAAGAAAAGCCAAAAGAATTTGCAGAGATTGAAGAGGATAAACACTTTAAAAAGAAGGATGCTGAGAAAAGTAGTGTATCGACGGCCATCAGTGGCATGGGAGATATCACCAAGAGCGAGATTGATGAATCGCTACATGGTATTGATGACGAAGAGCAGAAGGCACCGAAGAGGCGCAAGCATCCTGTAATTAAGTTTCTAAAAAAGAAGTGGGTAAAAAGAGCATTGCTATTCCTCGTCGCCATTTTGGTCGGTGTTGGTATTTTTGTGGGTATTCGAGCGTTTATTGCGGGCTCTAATATTTTTCAAGGTAATGTCTTTGAGATATTTCAAACTGTACCACTCAAACAAGATGCAAACGGTCGGAGTAATATCCTCATCGTCGGCACATCAGAGGACGATCCTGGGCATGAGGGTGCAAGCCTAACGGATTCGATGATGATCTTGAGTGTTAATCAAACTACGAAAGATGCGTTCATGATTAGTATTCCTCGGGATTTATATGTGCAGTACGGTAGAGCGTGTAACTCTGGATACGAAGGTAAAATCAATGAATATTACGGATGCGTACACGAGGGAACGGGAGTAGAGCATGACCGTAAGGCGCTCGCGAAAGAGGCGACATTTGTTGGAAAGATCTTTGGACTACAGGTTGATTACGGGGTGAATGTTAACTATACGGTTATGCGTGAGCTCGTGAGCGCTGTCGGCGGCAGTATTACCGTGACAATCGAGAGCCGACACCCAGATGGCCAGATGGACAGTAACTTTGACTGGAAATGTGGAACAACGTACGCACAGCGTCTAAAGCGATGTCCACCAAGGGGTCATTTCATTGATTATCCAAACGGTCCCGTGAAGCTGGATGCGGAGCATGCGCTGTATCTTGCACAGGCTCGAGGTGATCGTGCGCCAACATATGGCTTTGAGCAGTCAAATTTTGATCGCGAAAAAAATCAGCAAAAAATTATCAAAGCTTTACGAGAAAAGGCGGTTAGCGCTGGAGTTCTCGGAGATTTTAATAAAGTACGTGCGATTATTGATGCTCTAGGCAAAAACCTACGCTCTACCTTTGAATTTAAGGAATTCCGCACGCTCGTTGCACTCGCGCAGGAAATCAAGAGTGAAGATATCGAATCGATTAGTCTCATCGATGGCGATAGCCCGATTATGACAACGGGTAACATTAGGGGAATTAGTTCTGTATTTCCGAGTGCGGGATTGTTCAACTACGATGACCTAAGGCTGTTATTGAAACAAAAAATGTCATCCAACCCTGTTGTTCGTGAAGCGGCGCCTATTGTTGTTTTGAATGGATCTGGCGCGGCAGGTGTGGCAACCAAGGAATCAGACAAGCTCAAGGCGGCTGAATTTACCATTGCCTATGTCGGGGACGCTCCGGCTGGGACGTACGCACCATACACGCTATACCAAGTCGGTAAGGGTAATGACGGCACCCTAGCGAAGCTTAAGAAGCGATACGATGTTAAAGTGACAAAGGGTGATCCACCTATAGCTGTTGATGCTACGGTAAAATTCGTATTGATAGTAGGTCCGCAACCAGTCAAAGCCACAAGCAGTAATTAGCGTGTTATACTAGGGATAGTATGGAATTTCTGCGAGTTGTAAAAAGACGACAGTCTGCTTTTAGCGAGCTGATTTATATTGCGCTTAATGTAGGTCTTGCCGTGGCAATTCTCGCGGCTATTTGGGCTACTGGCTCGCCATGGCTAGGACTTGTAATTGTACTCCTCAGTAAGTGGCGTGTGCTTGCAGTACGTCCACGGTATTGGTTTACGCATCTCGAGGCGAATATTGTTGATATTGTCGTAAGTGTTAGTGTTGTATTATTGATGTATATCGCTGGACAGGCAGAGAACCTACAGGGATTAATTGTGCAGATTGTATTGGCTTTGCTGTATACCTTTTGGTTGCTTGTTGTAAAGCCTCGAGGCAACCGACAAGCTATAGCAATTCAAGCTGGGGTTGCAATTTTTATCGGGACGCTTGCCCTCGCAAGTGTATCGTACGAGTGGCCTTCTAGTCTTTTCGTGCTCGGCATGTGGGTGATTGGCTATACGAGCGCACGTCACGTTCTTGCTTCTTACTCAGAAGAGAGTTTGCGTTTTCTGAGCCTCGCGTGGGGCTTTATCGCAGCTGAAATAGGCTGGATAACATACCATTGGACGGTTGCGTATACCTTGCCAAACGCCGCAGGCCTTAAATTACCGCAAGTTTCTCTTATACTATTGGGGCTAAGTTTTGTCGCTGAGCGTGCATACAATTCGTATCATCGTCATGGTACAATTCGTCGAAATGATGTGTTGTTACCACTTTTACTGGTCATCGGTGTCTTGATTATTATGTTGTTTACACCATTCAATCAAGCAGCGATTGGTGCAATCTAGACAAGGGTAGTGAGAATTTAATCGTAGGGTGGAACGGGTAATTATGACGGAAGACAATCAACGACCTATGGGAGGTAAGGCTGTAGCCAACAAGCGTTCTGCTGCGGTGATAAAATATACCGTCCTCACGTTATTGCTATTAACGATGTGCTTTGGAGTAGGCATAGGCGGTGGTTATGTTGCAATTCAGCTATACAAACCTTCGACTGTTGTTGATCGAAGTGCCGTGAGTGATGAGAGTGCGATTGTCGGTGCGCAACGGAGTGATGTTACGGATGTTGTCGATAAGGTCGGCGCGAGCGTCGTTTCGATTATTACGACTTCGCAAAGGAAAACACTCTTTGCTGATCAGGTAGAGCAGGGAGCTGGTAGTGGTATTATTTTAACGAGCGATGGCTGGATTTTGACGAACAAGCATGTCGTATCTGACAGCGGTCAATTATCCGTAATAACGAGCGACGGAACTAAGTATGACAAAGTGAAGGTAGCTGGTACTGACCCGCTTAACGATCTTGCATTCCTTAAGGTAAGCGATGTAAAAACCTTCAAGCCAGCAACGTTAGGCGACTCTAGTGCGGTGAGAGTTGGCCAAGGAGTATTAGCCATCGGAAATTCACTAGGTGAGTTTCAAAATACGGTAACGAATGGGATAATTTCTGGAACGGGTCGTCCTATATACGCGCAGGATGACGGTGATGTCGAAACACTCACTGATTTGTTGCAAACGGATGCTGCGATTAATCCTGGTAATTCTGGCGGCCCTTTGGTTAATTTGAGTGGGCAGGTTATTGGTGTTAATACGGCTATCGCAGAGGATGCCCAGAGTATTGGATTTTCGATACCTATCAATTCGGCAAAAGGGATTATAAAACACCTGAAAAAGACTGGAAAAATCGAACGAGCATACCTAGGCATTAACTATATTTCGATAAATCCAGAAGTGGCAGATAAGTATACGTTGCCAGTCAAAGTGGGAGCGTATGTATTTTCTGAAAAGGGTGATAGCGTCATCGCAGGTAGCCCTGCGGAGAAAGCTGGAATAAAGAGTAAGGATATCATTGTTAAAGTCGGTAACCTCAAGGTTGGCGATAAGGGTAGCGTGGCAAGTCTCGTGTCAGAATATGCGACAGGAGAAACGGTTGAGATTACACTTTTGAGGGGCGGTGAGGAGAAGACTGTCAGGGTCACCCTTGTGACATACGGAGGCTAAGGTTGAACAAAATATGTGATCAGACCTGATGTCTTTCGGTGATTCAGGCCGTGCTTTTCGGCGAATGCAATAATATCGGCATGTTGGCGTTTATCGGATTCCAAGAGTAGGTGTCCGCCAGTCTCTAGTATGAGCGTAGCTTGTTCGATGAGCTGTAATATTAGATCAAGTCCCTCGTTTCGTGCAAATAATGCCTCATCTGGCTCACTTTTTGTCTCTGGTGAGACTTCCCAGGTTCGATCGACGTAGGGTAGGTTGGCGATAATGATGTCCGTAGGTGCAGTAAAGCCGCGCAAGAGGTTGTTTTTTATGAAGCTAGTCTCGGCACCGAGTAGTCGTGCATTTTTGCGTGCTAGGTTGAGCGCATGTTGACTGTCGTCCGTTAGGGTCACGTTTAGTTTGGGCCACTCTAACTTTGCGGTGATTCCAAGGCAACCCGTGCCAGTACCAACGTCTACGAGATGTATTTTTGATGTCACCAATAGTTTGTTGTTCGTGATTATTTCCTTTAATAAATCAATAATCGTTTCAGATTCGGGTCGGGGAATAAGTGCTGCAGGTGTTGTTTTGAATTGTCGGCCGTAAAATTCCTTATGTCCAACAATATAGGCGACCGGAGTATGTTCGATACGCATTTGGAGTCGAGCATTTGCAACTTCCTCGCGTCTGTCATCGAGTGCTTCGTCGCCATGTGCATGTAAATAAGTACGAGGCTTGTGAAGGGTGTGAGACAAAATTAACTCAGCATCCAATCGAGCAGATTGAATGTCTGCAGATACTAATTCTTTGGTTGCAATCATTAACCATTCATCAATATTCATGGTTCTATTATCTCACCTCTGTTAAAAAATCACAAAGTCCGCCTGTATTTATGAGGCGTTTTTGGCGTTGAGTTCGCGCTCGTATGCCTGTAGCTGTTCGATGATATCTTCGATTTGACCGTTCATGGCTGCAGGGATGGCACTACGGCTGTAGCCGATACGGTGATCGGTGATACGGTCCTGCGGGAAGTTATACGTTCGTATTTTTTCACTACGATCACCGGTGCCTATAAGTCCACGACGCTCGGCATCTAGCTTTGCGTTCTCTTCGTCAATCTTCTGCTGCAACAAGCGACTACGAAGCACGCTCATGGCTTTATCTTTGTTTTTAATTTGGGATTTTTCGTCTTGATTAGTGACAACGAGGCCTGATGGTACGTGGGTAATACGGACAGCACTATCGGTTGTATTGACTGATTGGCCGCCATGGCCACTTGCACGATAAATATCGATACGTAGGTCACCAGGGTTTATCTCGATATCGGTTTCTTCTGCCTCGGGTAGGACGGCGACAGTGACAGTACTGGTGTGAATGCGGCCCTGGGACTCTGTAGCTGGAACGCGCTGTACGCGATGTACTCCTGATTCAAATTTTAGTTGAGCATAGGGTGCGTCGCCGGATATTTTGAATATAACTTCTTTGTAGCCGCCGGTGTCATTTGCACTTTCGCTCATTAGTTCGGTTTTGAGTTCATGCGATTCACAGTAGCGCAGGTACATGCGGTACAGCTCTGCTGCGAATAGGCTTGCTTCGTCACCGCCAGCGCCGGCACGGATTTCTACGATGACATTCTTGTCGTCATTAGGATCGCGTGGAGCGAGCATGATAAAGAGTTGGTCTTCTAGTTTTACTAATTTTTCTTCTGTTTCAGTGACTTCGGATTTTGCTAGTTCCGCCAGTTCATCACTACCATTTGCTAATTCCTTTGCTTCGACCAATTGTTGCTCGAGAGATTGACGAAGTGTGGCCTTTTCGATGATTAGTTCAAGTTCGGTAAATCGTTTATTTTTCGAACTGTATTCGGGGTCATTGTAGGCTGTTGGGGATGCCAAAAATTCACTGAGCTCTTTTCGCTCGGTATTAAGGTCATTTATATTTAATTCAATTTTTGGCATGTTGTATCTTCATTGTAACAAAAGAGGCCGGGATTAACGGCCTCTTTTGTTATGCGGTATTTATTCGTCAGTTTTTTCTTTTTTTGATGCAGCTGCTTTGGCTTTTTTGGCTTTGCTAGCAAGCGCAGTTTTACGTGCTTCGGCTGCGGCAGTTCTGGCCTTAAAGCGATCAACACGACCTTCGGTGTCGATAATCTTTTCCTCACCAGTAAAGAAGGGATGAGATGCACTAGAAACGTGAACCTTTATCAAGGGATATTCGTTTCCGTCTTCCCATTTGAGTGTCTCGTCACTCTGTGCAGTTGACTGTGTTAGAAAGGCAAAGCCAGCAGTATCGTCGGAAAAGACGACAGGTCTGTAGCTCGCCGGATGCAAATTACTCTTCATATCTGGAGTATTATAGCGTGTCCTGAGGGAAATGTCAAAGGGGTTTATTGGAATTTTTTTCATCACTGTCGTGATTGCGATGTAGGATGTGTGAAGCTCTGTCGCGGAGGCTAGTTCGACGAGCATGTTCTTCTTCGATTTTTGCGTGCAATTTATTGAGTGCACGGACAGCGCCAGGGCTCTGGGTGAGCATTTTGAATTCTTGATCCAGCGCAGATAGGTCTTCGTCGCTGAGATCCTCGAGCCCTACATAGGTTGAGCGTGCGCCTTTGGTTGCACGGAGTAGCTCGTCGAGTTTGAGCTGTACGGCTTTGCCGTCGCGGTTTTGTGTATTTTGGATCAAGAAGACCATTAAAAACGTGATGATTGTTGTGCTGGTATTGATAACGAGTTGCCAGGTGTCGGAGAAGTGAAAAATAGGCCCCGTGCTAGCCCAGACGACAACGACAAGTATCGCACCTAAAAAGACAGCCGCAGTTCCGGTCCATATAGAAATTCTGTTTGCAACAACTCGAAATATATTTTTCATATCGGAATTAGTATATCACTAATGTTTGGGGATATTCCAGATTGTTGACATATTTCGTTACCTCTGTTACTGTATGTCGGTAACTATTTTAATGACACAACCGTCGACACACTCCTGATATCAGGGTTGACGGTGAGGAAAAAGGAGTATAGAGATGACTGTAAAAGTCGATATTAAAGCATTGTTCGAAGCGGGTGTGCATTTCGGACACAAAACAAGCCGTTGGCACCCTAAAATGGCGCCATACATTCATAGCAAACGTCAGGATAGCCATATTATCGATCTGACGAAAACGGCCGAGGCGCTCGATGAAGCGTTGCCGTTTTTGACGAGTGTTGCAGCAAGTGGCAAGCAAGTGTTGTTTGTCGGTACTCGTAAACAAGTAAAAGATATTGTTAAGGCAGCTGCTGAAAAGGTGAATCAACCATATGTTACTGAGCGTTGGATTGGCGGCATGCTAACGAACGTAGCGACAGTGAATCAGCAAACCAAAAAGCTGAAAGATTTGGAGCGAAAGTTAGGGAATGGTGATTTGGAACAACGATTCAACAAGCTAGAGGTACAAAGATTCCGTGAAGAAGCCGAAGAGCTAGAGATCAAGTACGGTGGTATCAAGAATCTTAACGGTCGTCCGGGCGCTATCGTAGTCGTAGATGTATTAGCCGATGACGGTGCCGTTAAAGAGGCGAACGTACTCGGTGTTCCTGTTGTAGGTGTGGTTGATACGAATGTTAATCCAAGTGCAATTCAGTATGTCGTACCCGGTAATGATGATGCAATCAAAGGCACGCAATTACTACTAGATTATTTCAGTGCAGCAGTTGCAGAGGGTGCGACGAAGAAGGGTGAGGCATAGACATGAGTGTTAGTATCGATGACATTAAAAAACTCAAAGAATTAACAGGAATTGGTTTAACTGATGCAAAGAAAGCATTGGTTGAAGTAAGTGGGGATTTTGATAAGGCACTTGAAACACTTCGTAAAAAGGGCGTGACCAAGGCGGAGAAAAAGGGTGATCGTGAAACCCGTGCTGGT
>CAMPEU010000013.1 GCA_946804195.1 uncultured Candidatus Saccharibacteria bacterium
GACGATTCTGGAAAAGGCACTGGCTAGAAAAGCAGATGTGCGCGTGGTTATAGCCGCCCGTACCGCAAACCAACACAGGTGCTCGAGTCGAGTAGACTCAGGCTTACGAGAGACCCTTCGCTAAGGAACTCGGCAATACAGCGACCGTAACTTCGGGATAAGGTCTGCCCCCACTTCGGTGGATATGAGCCGCGTTCACTCAGCAAGAGTAATTGAGTGATAGAATAACAGGTTAAAACGCGAGATTAACGATCTCGCATGAGTACGCCCTAGTTCACTTCTGTGAATTACGGGTCGAAAAATCCTTTTTTATAACCATTTAGATTTTTTCTGAGATAAGTAACAAATCATGATTGATTTAGTTCTTTTGAACGCGTAAACCTTCGTATCTAACGATGTGGGGGCCGCAGCAAAAGAGCCCACGGAACTGTTTACCAAAAACACAGGTCTCTGCTAACACGAAAGTGGATGTATAGGGGCTGACTCCTGCCCAGTGCTGGAAGGTTAAGGGGAGTGCTTCACGGTGCGAACTGAAGCCCCAGTGAACGGCGGCGGTAACTATAACCGTCCTAAGGTAGCGAAATTCCTTGTCAGGTAAGTTCTGACCCGCACGAATGGAGTAATCATGTGGGCACTGTCTCAGCGAAGGCCTCGGTGAAAGTGCATTGGCGGTAAAGATGCCGTCTGTCCATACCAGGACGAGAAGACCCCATGGAGCTTTACTACAGTTTTACATTGATCCGGGTTACAACATGTGTAGCATAGCTGGGAGGCTTTGAAGCAGATACGCTAGTATTTGTGGAGCCAAAGGTGAAATACCAGCCTTGTTGTGATCTTGATCTCACTGTGACCATTATCTGGTCACAGGACCGTGTATGGTGGGTAGTTTAACTGGGGCGGTTGCCTCCTAAAGAGTAGCGGAGGCGTTCAAAGGTTGGCTAACTTCGTATGGAAATCGAAGTGATAGTGTATGCGCACAAGCCAGCTTGACTGTGAGGAGTACATTCCAATCAGAGACGAAAGTCGGAGCAAGTGATCCGCTGTACGTACAATTTGTACATGAATGTGGGATCGACAGCGCAAACGGATAAAAGTTACCCCGGGGATAACAGGCTTATAGCGCCCAATAGTTCACATAGACGGCGCTGTTTGGCACCTCGATGTCGGCTCATCACATCCTGGAGGGGGAGCACCTTCCAAGGGTTCGGCTGTTCGCCGATTAAAGTGGTACGCGAGCTGGGTTCAGAACGTCGTGAGACAGTTCGGTTTATATCCGGTATGGACGTCAGGAAATTTGAGAGGATCTGCCCTTAGTACGAGAGGACCGGGGTGGACGAACCTCTGGTGTATCGATTGTGGCCACCTGCTGCATTGTCGAGTAGCTATGTTCGGTCTAGATAAGCGCTGAAAGCATATTAAGCGCGAAACTAACCTCAAGATAAGATTTCCCTATGACCTCCCTGAAAGACGATCAGGTTGATAGGCGCAAGGTGGAAGTGCAGCAATGCATGGAGCTAAAGCGTACTAATAGAGGCATTGCCTTTTTATGTCCTTGTATTTTGGTTTGTTTCGACGAACCTAAAATACGAGGTAGACTTAACTAGCAGTTGGTGGTCATCACCACCAATGTCAATCTCTACTTACCATATGTACACAGTAGGCCGTAAATGGTATACTTAGTATATGGGTGAGTAATCATTCAAATTTGAACTTTGTTAGTAAACTGAACCTTAGGACATCGAAGAGACGCTTTGTATCAAGAAAAAGCATCTCTTCGGTGCCCATGGCGCTAGGGAAACACCTGTTCTCATTCCGAACACAGAAGTTAAGCCTAGCTGCGGCGATTATACTGCCACAAGTGGGAAACTAGCACGGTGCCGAATTATAAAGAAGAGCCTCCGAATAGGAGGCTCTCTTTCTTTGCACTTTTATTTGGGGTTAACATCCGAGTATACGTATAAAATGACTACACCGGTAAGGTAACCATCTCGTTGTGGCATTAGGCTAGGATCGATATTTTATTAACTATATATCACTGTACGGTTAAGGCAATATTAGTATTACAATGTAAAGTGCTCATTGTAAATGTTGACAAAACGTCTATGCTATGCTAAAATGATTATGTACACATAGCATATGTGAGGTAAACGGAGGGCTCGACTACTATTAGTAGGCGGGCTTTTCATAATAAGGAGGACTTGCAATGGCAGGTACTAAAGCTGGTGGCGTTAAAGCCGCTGCAACAAACAAAGCAAAACACGGCTCTGATTTTTATGCAAAAATCGGTCGAAAAGGTGGCCAACGCGGTCGCACTGGTGGTTTTGCAGCTAACCCTGAACTAGCACGTATTGCTGGTGCTAAGGGTGGACGCGTAAGCCGTCGAACGAAAAAGACTGCCCCTAAAGCGTAATAGTCTTTTCGTCAAAATAACCCCTATTCGTAGGGGTTATTTTGTTTGTAGTGAGTATCGTCGGAGTGCGCAAAGTCTTGCTTCGTTGACGCGCCACGCATGGTTACATGCTAGACATCGATAGTGTTGTTCCTTAGCTTCAATGCCTGTTGTTTGACATTCGGGGCACGTACTTCGTTCATAGAGCCAGTCGCGGTATGTTTCTAAGTTGTCTTGCACGGTGTCCTCGGAGATTTTAATGCCATAATTTGGCCCTAGAACGGTCTTTGCGTGTTCCCACGCATCACGTTCGAGCTTGAGGAGATTAATGTCACGCGTGTAGCCTTTGTGGCCCAAAAGCGCGTGACTGAGCTCATGTAGCGCATACGCACGACTTTTTGGAGGTTTCGGGTTGATGTAGATTGTATTTTGCGCAGCAGACCATAAAAAGTCGTTACTTATAACGAAATTAAATTCTGGATAGTCTTTGATCAGCTTATTTATTAGCGAGAGAGTCGATTGCATAGTAGTAGCATCCGTAAATTACTGCTTGTTCGGGGTGATTGGCTGGTAGTATTTTGGGGCATGGAATATGGGGAGGGAGATGTTTTTTCAAAATTTGTTTAAGTTGTTTTGAGTATCGATCAAAGTAGGTGCCGATACTGCCACCAATGATGATTACGTCTGATTGAAGGAGCGGAATTGCTACGAGGAATCCGCGACTAATCCTATCTGCAATATTGTTCCAGGTTTTTTCATCATGTATGTCTTTTGCGTAGCTATCAAAGTTCTCGTAGATAGCCTTGCCGCTCGCGAACGACTCCCATTCACGGACCTTTCCTTTGTATTCAATGAGCATTCTTCCGCCTTCACTCATGCGAAGACCCGGGTCGATGACGCCGTTTGTAATAATTCCTGTTCCGATTCCTGTGCTAATTGTCACATACAGCACTGATGAGGGCACCGGTTCACGAGATCGTGTTTCGGCGAGTCCGGCTAAACTTGCATCGTTATCAACGAGTATGGGCGCCTTTCCCAGCACGCCTTTTAATGCAGTTGCAACATCAAAATTTTTCCACTTCAGGTTATTGCACCAGATTGCTACACCATCTTTCACGATGCCAGGCATCGCAATGGTGATAGCCTCGATACGCTGTCCCCCGTAGTTTTCCTGGAGCGTTTTTTTGAGTAGATCGAGGTAGTCTGTTTGTTTGGGGGGTGTTGGAAATTTAATCATCTTACCAGCTACGCCATCTCTAGAAAAGAGTGTTACGAGAGTTTTTGTACCTCCAGTGTCTACCGCAACTATCATGGTATTAGTGTATCACGCTACCGGTGTCTCGGAGCTGTTGTTTTTCGTAGAAAAAAACCGTATAATATACCTTAGTAAACAACTTGGGAGAGTATGGATAAAAATTTCGCGACAAGCCAGGGTGGATCAGTAGCCGGTTTTTTGATAATCGGATTTATTCTTGTTGTGCTCGCACTTGGCGGCGTGTATTTCGTGCAACAGCGTGAAAATAGTGAAACAACAAAACCCGAAGCAGCCACGGCAGGGACTGCGGATAAAAAGACGAATACAAAAACAACGAAACCCGCGCCTGTAAAAGTAGTAACCGATGGCAAGAAATCGAATAGTAGCGGAGTACAAGGCGGTACGACATTGCCAGAGACTGGTCCAGCGGATGGTTTATTAGCAGTGCTTATGAGTGCTACTGTTGTTGGTTTTTCTGTAGCATACGTTCAATCATTACGATATCGTTTTGCCTCGGTTCGGCGCTAGACTAAAGGCGCCACTAGTGTTACAATAGAGACAGATTTGGGGCATTATTTTTGTACTCAAAAAAATAAGGAAGGAGTTTATGGATTCCCCTCGGGATTCCATATAAAAATTAATTTATGGCAAATGCCACAGTAACAATGGATGACTTGCTTGCAAGCATGGACACAGGTACGAAACAACTAGTCGCAGGAGATATGGTAACGGGCAAAGTGTTGTCTGTTCGTAAGCACGAAGTGCTGATTGATCTTGGCGCACAGGGTGTTGGCTTGGTGCCACGGCGTGAAGTAGGTTTTTCGCGTGCGCTTAATGAGGGTGACGAAGTCACAGCGAGCATTGTTGATACGGAATTGGATAACGGATATTCACTCTTGAGTCTTCGAAAAGCCGCAAAGGATCGCGGATGGGAAGATGTAGCCGTAAAACAAGAAGATGGCCAAGTAATAGAAATCATACCGTATGATGCAAATCGCGGTGGATTATTGGTAGAGTACGAGGGAGTTCGAGGTTTCTTGCCTGTATCACAGCTTTCGGCTGAACATTATCCAAGAGTCGGTAGTAATGATAAGGATGAAATTCTGCAGCGACTTAATGGTCTTGTAGGGCAAACTCTCAAGGTGCGTGTTCTTGATAGCGATCGAAAAGCAAATAAATTGATATTTAGCGAAAAAGAGGCAGTAAAAGAAGGCCTTGCGGAACGATTCCAGAGTCTTAAGATTGGTGATTCAGTTAAGGGTGTTATCACGGGAGTTGTCGATTACGGAGCATTTGTTAATGTAGACGGCATCGAAGGTTTGATTCACATAAGTGAGATCAGCTGGGAACGAGTTAGTAACCCTGCGGATTACGTTAAGGTTGGCGAGACGGTTGAGACGAAGATTATATCTATCGATAAGGATCGCTTGAGTCTTTCTATGAAACAGTTAACACAGGATCCATGGCTAGACGAAGTTGATAAGTTTAAGGCAGGTGATAAAGTCGAGGGTACGGTTACGAGAATTACACCTTTTGGCGCATTCGTTCAGATCAGCCCCGCAGTCGAGGCGTTAGTACACGTTAGTGAACTTGGTACGGGTGATAATGTTGATCCCGAGAAGGTATTCATGTTGAATGAGCGAAAGCAATTTGTCATTCTTGATATCGAAAAGGAGAATCGAAAGATTTCACTGAGTTTGAGTAAATAATAGATTGATGTTTTGTTAACAACGTATAACGTTTAATTAACAACACTTAACAGATATGGAAAGGAGCGTAAACGATGGCAGAAAAGATTGTAATCATTGCGAATTCAATCACAGTGGGCGAGCTTGCGGATACGCTCAACCTTCCCGTCACTACACTTGTTGGTGAGCTGTTCAAAAACGGTATTGCCGCAACGATAAATCAACGAATCGATTTCGAGACCGCACAGATTATTGTTGATGAGCTTGGTTTGGATGTAGAGATCCAAATGAAGCAGGTGTCTGACGCGGTTAGTACTCGTAAAACACATGAGTTGTCCAAGGATGCGGTGAGTCGTCCTCCTATTGTGGCCGTCATGGGGCACGTTGATCACGGAAAAACGAGCTTGTTGGATGCAATACTGGATATAAAGTCGGTTGACGGTGAGGCGGGTGGTATTACGCAGCATATTAGTGCGTACCAGACCGAACGTGCTGATAGAAAAATTACATTGCTTGATACGCCTGGTCACGAGGCATTTGCTGCATTACGGCAACATGGTGCTTTGTTGACGGATGTCGTGATTATCGTTGTTGCCGCTGATGATGGAGTGAAGCCTCAAACTGTTGAGGCGATTCGTTTTGCGCGCAGTGCGAATGCGAAGATAATTGTTGCAATTAACAAAATTGACAAAGAGACTGCAAATTCTCAGTTGGTAAAGACACAGCTAGCGACAGAGCACGAGATGAATCCAGAAGAGTGGGGTGGTGACACTGTTATGGTTGAGGTGAGCGCTAAAACAGGACAGGGTGTTGATAAATTACTCGATATGGTTTTGTTAGTTGCTGATATGGAAGAGTTAAGAGCTGATATTGATGTACCGGCCGAGGGGTTGGTAATTGAATCACATATGGAGCATGGCCGAGGTTCGGTAGTGGGACTCTTACTGGCTCACGGTGAATTAACGACAGGTCAATTTCTTGTTGCCGGTACGGCATACGGCAAAATTAGAACATTATTAGATTTTCGAAATAAACCTTTGAAAAAAGCTGGGCCGTCGACACCTGTGACCGTAACTGGGTTTAAAGAATTGCCACAGTTTGGTGATGAGTTCGGTATTGCAACTAGCGAGAAGCAAGCGAGGCAGATGGTCGAAAAGATGCGTGCCGAACGAGAACATGATGCTGCTAGTACTAATGTTACGGGCGCTGATATGCTCAAGATGATTAGTCAGAAACATGAGTCACAAGAATTCAAAGTTATTGTAAAAGCCGATGTTCAGGGTTCGCTAACATCTGTTATCGATAGCCTAAAACTTGTTGACACCGAGGGTGAAGTAACTCTTCGAATCATCGGTACTGGCGTGGGTAACATCTCAGAAAATGACATTCGACTGGCGGCAGATGAAAAGACGGTTATATATGGCTTTAATGTCGATTTACCCCCGGCAGTAAAACGACTCACTGCAAGAGATAAAGTTCAGGTGAGAATATTTAAAGTAATCTATGAACTATTGGATGATGCGCGACAATCGATGAGTGATTTACTGGCTCCTGAAGTTGTAGAGACGGAAGTAGGCAAATTGACTATCAAGGGAGTTTTTCGTACGCAAAAGGACGCTATTATTGCCGGCGGTGAGGTAACGGAAGGCAAGGCAATATCCGGGGTTATTGCACGTATAAAGCGCAAAGGTGAGCAAATCGCAGAAGTTGAAGTAGTGAGCGTACAGCGTGAGCAACAAGAAGCCAAAGAAGTTTTCGAGGGTGATCTTTGTGGATTGAACCTAAAGACCAATAAGAAAATTTTGGTAGAAGAGGGTGATAAACTGGAGTTCTTTACGCGCGAGTTAGTAAAAAGAATAATAAGCTAATGCAAAAAAATAATCCTAGTGTATACTGGGGGGTGAGGAGAAAAGTATGTTTCAACTAGACGATAAATTTTTAGAAGACATTGGACTGGGCGATTTGCCTGATGATCAAAAGCGTGCATTTCTACAGCATATCTACGAAGAGCTTGAACTTCGAGTCGGTACTCGACTATCTGATGGTCTTTCCGATCAGCAACTTGAAGAGTTTGAGAAGATTATTGACCGTGATCAGGGTGTTATTGAAGCATGGCTAGTAGAGCATGTACAAGATTACGCTAATGACGAAGTCTTTCAACGAATGCAAGCAGCGCTTAAGCTAGAGCCTTCTGACCCTGCGTTAAAGGCGGAGTATGTCGCGACGAAGTGGCTGGAAGTTAATCGACCCGACTATCGAGACGTAGTCAAGAGCGTACTTGATGAACTTAAGGCGGAAATTATGTCGAATCGTGATGCAATTCTGGGCAGTATTGCCGAAAATCAAAGCGAAGGTAGTGTGGCGCCGCAGGAAGAAAATCAACAACCTCCAGAAGTTTCTTAGTTAAATGTGGATGGCGGATACACCTCTTGGTTAAGTAGACCGCTGCTATATCCAGCAAGAAATGCCTTAACGGGCATTTCTTTTTTACCTAGTGGTTGGATTCTTTCAATTCGTAATGAGCCCGATCCACATCCGATAAATAACTCCTTTGATACGGCAACCGCTCCTGGTTCGAGACCCATGTTATTTTGCATTACCTCTGCTTCAAGGATAATGCACTTATCAGAGCCTAGCAATGTACGCGCTTTTGGCCATGGCTGATAGGCCCGAATTTTGCGCTCGATAACTTCCGCCGGTTCACGCCAGTCAATTTCTGCATCAATTTTGCTGATTTTATGCGAATAAGTGGCACGGTCAGGATGGGGTTGATTTTTTGGTATTACATCACCAGACAGGTATCGAGGAAGAAATTCGGTGAGCAGGGAGTTGCTAAGATCGATAAGCTTCGCCGTGAGTGATCCGGTTGTTTCGTTGCTAGCAATTGACAGTGATCGATAGGTGATAAGTTTACCAGTGTCTAGGCCAGCATCAATTACCATGAGGCTAACGCCTGTTTTGGGCTGACCGCTTAGAATCGAATAAGTTATCGGATCTGCGCCTCGCCACTCTGGCAAGAGAGAGAAGTGACTGTTAATAATACCAAACTTGAATGAGTCGATTGTTGTTTGACTAATAAGAATGCCGAAGTCAACGACAATACCAACGGTACTTGAGAATTCGTTCGTTGCAATTATATTATCCAAACCTTTTTTTGATTCAGTGAAGTGTATTCGTAATTTGTGTTCAATCGCTAGTTCTTCAACTGGTACGCTGCCCCTGTGCCCTGGCGCTCGAGGTTTTGTAATCACTGCTTCAATATCAAAATGATGGCGCAAAAAATCTAAGCTGCTAGCTGCAACGGAACCGGTGCCAAAAAAGATAATCTTAGTCATCAAACAAGCCATGTCCAACTACTCGCTGCTCGTAGTCGATAGGTTGGAGCTCTCCTTGTTCGTCAAGTTCATAGAAGGCATCTTTATTATTTTCGATATGATCAACGAATACAATACCGTTGGTGTGGTCAATTTCGTGCTGAATAACGCGTGCTAAAAAGCCTTCGGCTCGCAACCGGATGGGATTGCCATCAATGTCGAGTGCGCGGACGCGAATCTTTGTATGGCGGGGTACTTTACCGTATATATTCTTCACGCTGAGACAACCTTCGTAATCTGCCTCGATCTTACCTTCATGTTTAATAATTTCGGGGTTAATTAAGACGGTAAATTCTCGTGATTCTTTATGTTCGAAATCGCTACGAACGATGACGACACGTTCCAGCGCATTTATTTGTACAGCAGCCAGGGCTGCGCTAATTTCATGAGGACGCGAATCTTCCCAATCGAGTGCAGCGTCAGTCATCTCCTTAATGAGTTTTAATGTTGCGGCATCAATAACCTTTATCTTCTTGGATTTTTGTCGAAGACTCGGATTGGGCAGAGTGATAATATCTTCTTTTTTCATGACGTTCTTAACATTATAACAGATACGATTACAGGAGACTTGTAGGATCAAGTTCGAACTGCCAATGGTCGGGAGGTATGTACTGGAGAGCGTTCAATAAATCGCTTCTTTTTTTTGATTTTATAACAAGTTGCCAACGATGCGTATCGCGTTGTCTTTCATAAAATGCAGGGGTTGGTCCCAGAATTTCCACTGAATTCGGTAGTGTATGTTTTAAGTGGCTAGCTAATTTCTGGGCATTCTTTATGGCACTTGCTTCACTTTTATAGATACAGGTTAAGCGAAGTAAAAAAATGAATGGCGGGAAGTGAGCTTTTTTTCTGTTCTGAAGTTCTTGTTCGTAAAATGCGGCATAATTTCCGGACAGTCCATGAGTGATGGCAACGTTGGTTGGTTGAAAGCTCTGCACGATAACTGATGTTTTTTCTTCGCCACGACCGACTCGACCAACTGCTTGCGCTAATAATTGGAATGTCCTCTCGGAGGCTGAAAAGTCAGGCAGTGATAGCCCCGTGTCGGCTTGAATAATACCGACAGTTCTTAGTTTCGGTAGATCAAGACCTTTTGCAACTACCTGGGTGCCAATGATAATGTCTATAGAACCTTTGTAAAGCTCTGGGTAGCGTGCATCAAGTGTGCTGTCTGCGGACGTATCGCCATCAAATCTGGCGATTTTTGCACGTGGGAATAATTTGGTAATTTCAGATTCAATAATTTTTGTACCAATTCCCCTATGGATGATCGAACTATTACCACAGACAGGACAGCTGGTTGGCACTTTTTCTTTGTGGCCACAAATATGACAAAGCAATTCAAACCTGTCGCCATGCAATGTGAGCGGGATGAAACATCGTTGACATGTTGCATGCCAACCGCATTGTTCGCACAGAGTAGTACTGGCGCTTCCGCGGCGATTATGAAAAATGAGTGCTTGATGATTCGATGCGAGCGCTTGTTCGAGGTTTTCAAGGAGAGCATCCGATAAAAAACGATGCTGCGTAAAGTTATCCTTCTTTGTCAGGTCTATTAGTTGGATTTTCGGTGGATTTGATGTTCGTGCCGTAACTGGTAGTAAAACTGGGGGTTGGTGTGTTTGATCCGCTACATAGTAATCAACTATTGAAGGAGTTGCACTTCCCAGGACAACCTTTGCGTTGTGCTCTTTGCCGAGTATACTTGCCGCCCTAAGTGCGGAGTATCGAGGAGATTGCTCTTGTTTAAAGCTTGGTTCATGAGCTTCATCAATTATTATGAGGCCAAGGTTTGCAATCGGGAGGAAAAGTGCTGAACGGGGACCGATGATTACTTTCGGCATTTTGCTATCGAGGACTTCTTTCCATACAGAGTGTCGCTTTGCTTCTGATTGATGTGAGTGGGTGAGGAAGATGTTTGCAAAGTGTGCGGTAAATTCATCTACCATCTGGGGGGTAAGCGCGATTTCAGGTACGAGGACAATAGCTGATTTTCCTTTATCGATGGTTCGTTGAACGAGTTCAATATAAACGGCGGTTTTCCCCGATCCAGTGACGCCGTGTAGTAGAAAAGTACCCCTTTCGCCACCGTCAATAGTCTTGAGGGCAGAGGATTGATATTTGTTGAACACAATTTTTGTTCGCTTGCGTATTGGGACGGAGATGTCCTCCTTAACCTCTCTTCGTTTTTTTTGTAATCCACGAGGTAGTAGTAATTGGAGAACGAGGCTCAGGTGGGTCCCGTAATAGACACTAATCCAAAGAGAAAGCTTGATTAGAGGGAGGGGTAGGGCGGTTTGTTCAATTTCTTGAGCTATCTCTTTTGTTTCGTATTGAGGTTTGCTTACTTCGCTTAATATAATACCGATAATACGCTTTTTCCCCACCTCAACAAGA
>CAMPEU010000014.1 GCA_946804195.1 uncultured Candidatus Saccharibacteria bacterium
GGCGGTAAACACATCAAGCCAAAACAGGTCCATCAGCTCGTAGAGGAATATGGTGATGATGTTGTGTTTTTTGATGGACGCAATGAGCATGAGGCAAAAATTGGCAAGTTCAAAAACGCCATCGTGCCGAACACAAATACCTCACGTGATTTTATCGCCGAACTAGAAAGTGACAAGTACGATAACTTGAAAGACAAAAAAATCGTGACTTATTGTACTGGCGGCATACGATGTGAAGTGATTAGTGCAATGATGAAAAAGCGTGGCTTTAATGATGTCTACCAGATGGATGGTGGCATTGTAAAATACGGTGAAGCTTATGGTGACGACGGATTATGGGAAGGGAGCTTGCGTGTTTTTGATGATCGCATGACGGTTAACTTTAGCGATCATACAAAAACTATCGGAGAATGTACTCATTGCGATGGTCCAACGAGCAATTTCGAAAATTGCGCACGAGCTGAGTGTAATGATCTGGTCCTCATTTGTGAAGCATGTAAGGAAGATGCAGATCTGCTTTATCATACGATAGCGTGTCGGCCCAAGGTTGACGCTAGGTAGCATAAGTGCTATCATCACTCGGATGAGTGAAATTATGCCATCGAGTTATGAGACTTCAAATGAACGGCCAATTGGTCGTTTTTTTAAATCCCTCGAAGATGAACTAGATATGCATAATCCCCATGCGTTGACATATGCCAGAGATTTCATACATCAGAATGGACACCTGATGCATAAAAGAAAAGCGTCCTTTTTGGCACGTGCAGAACTGGGGGCTGACAATACCATTTCACTGCCGGTAGAGGCTCCCTCTATAGACAAAGGATTGTGGCTCGAACTAGAAACGAGTAATAAACTTTCTGAAATAGAACGATATATATGGCGAATTAGTGGTGGAAGGGATCAATATAATCTAGAGGTCAGTGAAGACGGTTGGCTATGTACATATATCGAGAAGGACGCATTAAATAATATTCTGCGAAGGTATCCTGTCGGTGATGAAATGGCGAGCAAGGTTCAGTTGCTGGTCGAGGCAATTACAGACTGCCATGATTTTAAGGTTTCCGTTGGGCATCTCGAGGAAAAAGGCGATCGTGAGCGAGCGGAGTTGAAATTACTAGAGGAATCTATTGTTGGTTCTAATATTCGAACGAGGAAGCGTATAGAGTCGTTGCGCAGTAGTTTATTCTCTGCTGGGTTCTCGGCAGGGTCAGTAGATAGGAATCACATAAAACCGCTCCTCAATCCGACAACAGATATCGATAGTGTAAGATAGTAATATGGCAGAACTAAAGACACGACCCAACAAGAACGATGTTACGGCATACCTGGCAACACTGGGCGATGATCAGCGTAGCGATAGCGAACAATTAGTGAATATCATGCAAGAAATTATAGGTGAGCCTCCTGTCATGTGGGGAACTAGTATTATTGGTTTTGGAAGCAAACATTTGAAATATGAGAGTGGTCGCGAGCTCGATTGGCCAATCATTGGCTTTGCGGCACGCAAAAGTGGAATGGTAATCTACTCTCTGGAATATCTCGAGAATTATCGCAAGGAACTCGATAAGGTCGGTAAATACAAGATCGGTAAAGGTTGTCTATATATCAAAAGACTTGCTGATGTCGATACCGACAAACTTCAGAAGTTTATAAAAAAACTCGTGTAGTTACTAAAACGAATAGACAAAAAGACTATGCTTGCGAAAGTGCTATAATATGTAAAGTTATGGTAAAAATTACTCATGAAACAGCTAGCGCTATGCTGGCGAAAAGAGCGGCCCAAGTGCAGCGCGGTAGTGCTCGTGCGGCTGTGTTGGGCGTAAACGATGGACTCGTTAGTGTCTTGTGCCTTGTCGTTGGAGTTGCTGCTGCTGGTGCGGATGCCAAGTCGGTACTACTGGCTGGATTTGCTGGTGCTCTCGCCGGTGCGATTTCGATGGCCGCGGGCGAATGGATATCAGTCAAGGCGCAAGTAGAATTATTCGAGAATGTCCTCGCTGATTTAAAAAATATCGTAAAAAACGACAAGCCACTTCTTGAGCAAAATCTTGCAAAAAACCTCGAAGAACACGGCATTGATACAATGACGGCAAAGAATGCTGTTGCCGATGTCGCAAAGAGCGATAAAGAATTTGTTTCAATGTATTCGTCGCAAGTTATTGGTCTCAACGAAGACGAACTTGGTTCTCCATGGGTTGCCGCCGGGTCATCGTTTGTATTGTTTTGGCTGGGTTCGATTCCTCCGCTCCTACCTTGGATTATCGGTTGGCATAATATCGAAGGGATCTTGCTTGCAGTCGTTTTGACTGGTCTGGGTAGTCTCTTTGTTGGTGGGTACACTGCAAGGTCTAGCGGTAAAAGCGTTGTTTTAGGCGCAATGCGTCAATTGCTTATTGTGATATTTGCTTCTGCCGTGACATACGGTATCGGCGTCGTCTTTGGTGTCGTTGTTAGCTAAACAGCTGACAAGGTATAATTATAGAGATGAATAAAAAACTGGAAGCAAAGCTCGCAACGCTTCCGTCTCGTCCCGGTGTGTATTTTCACAAAGGCAGTGACGGTGAGATTTTGTATGTCGGTAAGGCGGCGGTGTTGAAAAACCGCGTACGTCAGTATTTTCAGACCCAACGGGATATGGATGTCAAAACACGTGCACTCGTTGCGGAAATAGATGATACCGACTGGACCGAGACCGAATCAGAAATTGATGCGTTGTTTCTGGAATCCGAGATGGTAAAGCGCTATATGCCTCGTTATAACATTTTGCTTCGTGACGATAAATCACAGATGTACGTGCGTATTGATATAAAGAGCGAGTGGCCAACAGTCACATTTACGCGTAATCCTGCAGATGATAGTGCTCGATATTTTGGCCCATACTACAATGGCTTTGCAATCAAAAAGGCGCTTCGTTATTTGCGCCGAGTGTTTCCGTATTATACAAAATCCCCAAAGTCAGGTGAGCGTCCGGATCTGGATGCGCATATTGGACTGAGTCCGCTACCCGGAGTAACGAGTGAAGAATACAGGGTATCACTACGAAAACTGATTCGATATTTTGAAGGTGGACGCAAAACAATTGCAAAAGAAATTGAAAAGGAAATGCATAGAAGTGCAAAAATGCATGATTTTGAAAATGCGGCACGTTTACGCAATCGTCTGAAAGACCTAGCTGAATTGCAGCGAAAAATAATGTTTGGTGATCGAGAGTTTTTGGACATCAGCAAAGACCGTGCTCTTGGTAGCTTAACCGGCTTATTGCTCCTTGAAAAAACGCCAGCTCGCATAGAGGGTTACGATATTAGCCATATGGGTGGCGCCAATGTTGTTGCGAGTATGGTTGTTTTTACGAACGGCGTTAGTAATCGGAGTGAATATCGCAAGTTCAAGACAAAGCTGGAACAAAATAACGATACCGCTAATATGCACGAGACAATTCTGCGACGATTTAGCGCAAAAAATGTTAAAGATTGGGGTATGCCCGATTTGATATTAATCGATGGAGGTAAGGGTCAGCTAGATTCTGCTATTAGGGCTCTTTGTGAGCGCGAAGTCACGGTGCCTGTTGTGAGTATCGCAAAGCGCGAAGAGGAACTGATAGTACACGGTAAAAATTCAAATATTGATGTATCGATGCTTGAAAATATCGTCAAAAATCCTAGTGAGTCAATCGATGTGATGCGTTCGGGTGAGTATTATGTAGTAAATTTGCATCCTGGCCAACGAAACGCATCGGCACATTCAAAGAATTTACGAGGCGGATCATTCCCGGGCGAATACAATGATGTCGTCAAATTGTTTCAACGTATTCGTGATGAATCTCACAGATTTGCAGTCAGTTATCATACTGTTTTGAAACGCCAAAAACAAACTGCGAGCGATTTGGACGACATTCCGGGCGTTGGCCCCGCAACGCGACGCAAACTGATTCGCACATTCGGCAGTTTACGTGGAGTAAAATCCGCGACCGAGCAACAGCTCCTTGATGCAATTGGTGAATCAAAAGCCAACAAGCTAAGGCCATACCTACAATAACCCAAGCTTCGTTCACACCTTTCCTTGTGTATAATGAATCATATGCAGTGGGCACTGTCTAAAGATAATGATGATAGAAAATCGCTTGGCTTCACTATAGTGGAATTACTTATTGTTGTTGTAGTCATCGGCATTTTGGCGGCAATTGTGACTGTGGCCTATACGGGTATTACAAGTTCCGCCAATCAATCTGCCTTACAAAATGATCTGGCAAATGCCAAGAAAAAACTATTATTATACAAAGTTGATAATGGTGCGTATCCTGCCAATACTACTCAGCTTGGCTCTGCTGATATAAAGGCTAGTAGATCTGCTTACGATACAATCGGAAACAACTTTTACTATTGTCGCAATAATGTTACGGATAATTTTGCTATTGGTGGTCGGACGACTTCCAGCTTGGTCGCCTACATTATTAGCTCTAATGGCGCAATTCAGCCAGTTGCATATGCAACTGGTGATACGGTATGTCAGGCTGTCGGATTAACAGGCTGGACTGATACGAACGGTTTTATCAGCAATGGATTCAGCGGTGGTGTCTGGCAAGCCTGGGTGAAGAGTTAGTTCTACGAATCAGATAGCATGTCATGGTACACTATTGTTTACATGGCAAAGTTAGATAAACATTTTTTTAGTGGTAATCGTGAACGTGTTTATGACGAACTCAAGGGCGGCGTGTTGGCAGTTCCCGCATATCGAGACATGCAACGTAATCATGATATGGCGAATCATTTCGAACAAGAAGGTAATTTTTGGTATTTAACGGGTGTTGATTTTCCTGATTGGTGGTTGTTGATGGATGCAAAACGCAGACGTTCATGGTTGGTTGCACCGACCGTTGATGACGCGCATGCAATATTCAATGGTAGTTTGTCGCCCGATGATGCCAAACGTTTCAGCGGAGTTGATGATGTTATCGATATGCGTGAAGCAGATAGCTGGCTTCGTCAAGCGGCGCGTTCACATCCCCTCATTCATACCGTCGATAGTCCGCCTCATGCAGATAGATTTGGTTTTGTGTTGAACCCCGCCGCTCATGATATGCGCGAAAAATTAGAAAGAATTTACACGAGCGTTAGTGATTTTCGCCCCGAATTGGCAAAGATGCGTGCAATTAAACAAATGGTAGAAGTTGCCGTTATGGAATCGGCGATTAATCTGACAGTAAAAAGCTTTCAGAGTGTTCGAAAAAATATTGATACATATCGCTATGAATATGAAATCGAAGCGGATTTTACTCGTGATTTCCGAAGAGCTGGTGCCGAGGGTCATGCGTATGATCCTATTGTTGCTTTTGGCAAAAATGCTTGCACTCTACATTACATACGCAACCAAGACAAGCTCAAAAAGAGCAATATGGTACTGATCGATATCGGAGCAAAAAAGGATGGTTACGCCGCAGATATTACGAGGACGTACGCAATTGGTGAGCCTACCAAGCGCCAGCGTGATATCCATGATGCCGTCCGTGAAGCTCAACAGCAAATCATCGACACACTAGTGCCAGGCCTACCCGTGGCGGAATACAACAATAAGGTCAACGGTATTATGCAGGACGCAATGCTTGGGCTCGGGCTTATTGCTGACAAAAATGACCCTGCCTTTAGTAAGTATTTTCCGCATTCAATCGGTCATGGGCTAGGAATCGATGTTCATGATTCACTTGGCGATTCAAAGACATTTTTGCCCAATATGGTTGTGACGGTAGAGCCAGGCATTTATATACCCGAGGAGGGGATAGGAGTCCGTATCGAAGACGACATCCTCATCACTGATAATGGGCACAAAAACCTCAGTGCAAAACTCAGCACCGGGCTTTAGATTTATGGTAGAATAATAGGAGTGATGCAACGTCAGTTTTTGATATTTCTAATCAGGTGGCCCCTTAATTCATTAGGCCTCTGGATTGCAGTACGCTTGCTGGGTACGGGCTACAGTGAAGCGCAGGTAGATGCGAGTATCGGCGTGTTTTTGTTAGCCGGATTAATCTTTTCAATCGTCAATAGTATACTCAAGCCTATTGTTATTATCTTGTCACTCCCAGCGATACTGCTGACGCTTGGACTGTTTATCCTCGTAGTCAACGGCGTAATGGTTTGGTTGTCTCTACAGCTCACTCCTGGGCTTGAAATGTCATTTGGTAATTCTATTTTAGCCGGAATGATACTGGCTCTGATAAACTATATAGTAAGTAGCGTGGTTGAAATGAATATGCGACGAAAGGGGACAATATGACAATTGATTCAATACTACAGATACTAACGCTAGGATCGTCCGTGCTAATGGTTCTATGTATACTACTACAACAGCGTGGCGCAAGCCTTGGTGCTGGATTTGGTGCATCGGGTGAGCTATATACTACTCGCCGCGGACTGGACAAGAACTTGTTCGAAGCAACTGTTGTCTTGGCTGTGATATTTATTCTATCAATTTTGACAGGATTGTTACTGCCGTCATAGTCCGAGTGGGTCGCGACTAATATGAATGATACAAAACCAACATGGAAAAAACGACTAAGGCTCAAGCGCCAATCGCGGTTTTTAAAGAAACACGCTAGGCGGGCCGAGGGCGCGACTACTCGTCATGCTCGAAGGTTCCTTGTTAATCGTTGGGACAAAATTCGAGAAATTCGTCTGCATGTTATTGGCTGGTTTACTGGTGTCGGACTGTTGATTGGTATAACTGGATTGCAAATGATTTGGTTGCAGCAGAGCTATGTGCATCTTGCGCCCGTGAGCGGGGGTACATACGCCGAAGCGGTTAAGGGTCCTATACAGACATTGAATCCTCTTTATGCTACAACCCCCGCCGAAATTTCCGCAACAAAGCTTATCTTTTCTTCGCTTTATAAATACGACACAACGGGACATCTGCATGGTGATGTTGCAACAGTAATCAGTAGCAAGAACGATCAAGAATTCACGGTCAGCCTGAGGCGTGATGTGAAGTGGCATGATGGAAAGTCGCTGACAGCCAAAGATGTTGTCTTTACTGTAAATTTGATGAGAAATCCGTCGTCACGCTCTGTTGTCGCCTCCAGCTGGCAGGGAATTGCAGCGGAACTTGTCGATAATTACACAGTACGGTTTTTGTTACCAGCATCGTATGCGGCATTTCCGCACGCACTGACATTTCCAATCCTGCCGTATCATTTACTCGAATCGGTTGAGCCTACGTCACTACGTGAGAATGCCTATAGCACCAAGCCCATAGGCAGTGGACCGTTTAGTTTTCAGTTGCTACAAACGGTTAATGGTCTCGGTGATCGCAGAATTGTTTACCTGAATGCAAACAAGTCCTATTACGAAGGTCGTCCTCGACTCGACCGTTTACAATTATATGCATACAAAGATGACGATACCGCTAATCGAGCTCTTAGGACCGGTGAGGTGACGGGCGCGAGTGATGTTTCTAGTGACATTGCAAGTGCAGTTGACACGGATAAGTTCAAAGTTCTCACGCAGCCTGTGGATAGTGGTGTTTATGCTATATTCAATTTGTCTAATTCGTTATTGAAGGATAAAAAAATTCGCACAGCATTGCGATTAGCGACAGATACACATGCGATTCGAAATAATTTGTACGGTCAGCCAAATCCGCTATACCTACCATTCATACCTAACCAGGTTACGGGTTCGGATAAGATAGCAGAGCCAAAGAGTAATCTGTCGGCGGCTGTAAAACTTTTAGAAAAAGAAGGCTGGAAGCTAAAGGATGGTATTCGGACAAAGAAGAATCAAGATCTGAGGTTTCGATTAGTAACGCGTCGCAATGTTGAATACGAGGTGGCACTCAAGACTCTCATTAGTCAATGGAGTAGCTTGGGTATCAAAATCGATGCAGAAGTGTTTGATACATCTGACATATCAAAGAGTTTTCCTGGTGATATCTTACAACCACGTAACTACGACATACTATTGGACGAATTAGTTATTGGCGCCGATCCCGATGTCTATGCATTTTGGCATTCAGGTGGACAGTCGAACTTTTCAAACTATGGCAGCGATGTGAGCGATGACGCGCTCGCGAGTGCGCGAGAAAAGTCCAATCCAGCGCTGAGATCTGCGAAGTATCTGGCGTTTGCTCGTCAGTGGCTGTCGGACATTCCTGCGATCGGTCTGTATCAATCAAATCTAATTTATGTACATACCAAATCTACAAGGGTGATTGGCGATGATCAAGTCATTGTTAATCCCAACGCTCACTATGCTAATGTAAAGTATTGGACGGCTGAGGTGGGTCGGGTTTTCAAAACTCCATAGATAATACACATGACAGACTTACCACGGGATTTTTCACACCTTACATCCCGCCCAGAATCGGACGAGCGTCTATTTCATAGTTCGACGATCGAAGAAGTAATTCGGCAAACATCAGAAAAAATCAGTGATCCGATTTTGCGACGTATGTTTTGGCAGTGCATGCCAAACACGCTCGATACAACGACTTACTATCACGAAGATGCTGACGGTAAGCCCGACACGGTTGTCGTTACGGGTGATATACCTGCTATGTGGCAACGTGATTCGTGGGCGCAGTTCAAACAATATTTGCCTTATGTAAATCATGAGCCAAAGCTACAAAAGGTTATGGCTGGCCTGGTCATTCGTCAAACCGAAAATGTCTTGACTGATCCTTATGCCAACGCCTTTATTGATCCGTATGTTGATGATCCACCGCAAACACCGCATTGGCCAGCGGGTGATCAATGGCATCCTGGCGTTTGGGAGCGCAAGTATGAATTGGATAGTTTAGCAGCATTCTTTAGCCTGTCGCATAGCTATTATGATAAAACAAAGGACATCCGTCCTTATGACGAGCGTTGGATACAAGCATCGGTAACGGCTTTGGACGTTATCCGATCCCAACAGCAACCTATGAATCGACATACAGTGCACCGTCTTCACAAGGCGACCCTATCGAACGGTGAACATTTTCCGGCAGTGGGTAGGGGTGAATTGTATGGTCACGGTGAACCGAGTAGAGAAACCGGCATGAGTAGAAGTATGTTCCGTCCATCTGATGACGAGATGGAATTACCATACCATATTCCATCAAATGCTATGACTGTTGTCGCGATGAGTGGTATGGCTCGAATTCTGAAGAATATGTCTGAAAAAAAACTAGCTCGGGAATTCATGTCTACTGCTCATGAAATAGACCAAGGCATACAGCGTCACGGATTTTATAACCATCCAAAGTATGGGTGGATGTATCGCTATGAAACGGATGGATTTCAGTCGCAACGTTTGATGGATGATCCAAACGTTCCGAGTTTACTCAGCCTGCCGTATCTTGGCTATGTATATCGCGAGACCCCCAAGTATCAGGCGACGCGGGAATTTATATTGAGTGATGACAATCCGTATCATGTTAGCGGTGGGCGCGCCGAGGGGCTGGCGAGTCCGCACACCGGTCTGGACAAAATGTGGCCGATCGCTACGATTATGCAGATTATGACCAGTGATAGCGATCAGGAGATTCGGGAATGCTTGCAAACACTGCGCGATACAACCCATGGTACATTTTTTATGCACGAATCAATTAATGTTGATAATCCTGGTGATTATACGCGTCCCTGGTTTGGCTGGGCGAATTCTTTGTTCGCAGAGATGATTTTGGATTTGACGGAGCGTAAGCCGTATATACTAAATCAAAAGGATGTTGATTGAATGAGTTTGTCTCCACTTTCTTACCTAATTTTTGCATAAGCATAATTACTGTACAATATTAGTATGCAGTGGGTACTGTTTAGACATCGTCAGCAATCATCCGGGTTTACCATAGTTGAACTTTTGATAGTCGTTGTAGTCATTGGCATTCTCGCGGCGATCGTCATGGTAGCCTATAACGGGATTCAAGCAAATGCTCGCGATGCTGGGCGAATAGCAAAGATACAGAGCATAGCCAAGGCGATAGAGCTGTACAAGGTTGATAATGGTCGATATCCACCTATTCTCGATGGTCAGGGTTTTGAATCAACGTGCGGATCGCAGACGGAGAATTGGGGGCATTGCGATCGTAACAAGGCGTTAGCGGATTATCTAGCACCATACATCACTCTTGATCCTACGTCTCTGTCAAATGCTACGCAGGGTAACTATTATTACCATTATACGAGCCAAGACAGTGATAACTATCAGACATTTGGAATGATGGTGTATTTGGAGGGCAATGGTGGTCAGTCTGATGGAGGATATTTCGCCAATACGTATGAGGTGGGGTCAAAACCTGCTTATTGTATGTCAAAATATACCGGAGCGGCTGCGAGATGGACTTCCTACCATAGCCAGTGCGTAGGTGGTGATTGATCGGGGATAGTTCTTTATCGTAAATCAACGATGTTGTACCGACTAAATATATCTATGCTTCTCCTTTCTGATTTTGGCGTAAGCGTGATTACCTGTACAATAAATAGTATGCAGTGGGCGCTGTCTAAAAATAATCAAAAATCAGCAGGTTTCACTATTGTCGAGCTGTTGATTGTTGTAGTGGTGATTGGTATCCTGGCAGCTATTGTAACTGTTGCATATACGGGCGTTCAGGCACAAGCGCGAACATCGGCTGGTCAATCATTGGCCAGTAACATAGCAAAAAAGGCAGAGGCTTTTAAAGTTTTTTATGACCGCTATCCTCGTACATGCGAGTTACAGACAGATAGATATGGTTCATCTGGCTCCCCATGTTCCGCTGGTACTAGCGATGTACCGAATGAGGTTAAGTTGAATAATGCGAATTTGGTTGTTTTTTCTGCTAGCGCTACAGGTGCGGACTATACTACGGGTATCTCGAATAATAATGCAGCCATAGGATACTATTACTGTAACGCCGGTATAACAGCGGTGAATGTATATTATATGGATTTTTCAAATAGTAATGCGGTTGTCAAAGTAAGGCTAAACGGGGGTTGCTAGGCTATTTGCTAGTACGCTAATTAAAAATGGCCCAAAAGATGGGTCATTTTTAATTGGTGCGCGTGAGAGAGCTATCGCTCCACTGCGTTGCGCTTCTCCGTTTGTTCATTCTGGCAAAAGTAAACTTTTCCAGAATTTAACTGTGCTACACGACCCACCACTTTAAAATTTTGCTGGCAAAATTTTCGTGGAGAACCAAAATCTCGTCACCAAAGACCAACGAAAATACCGACCATACAGGTCGGCTTTTTCGTTGGTGCGCGTGAGAGGACTTGAACCTCCACGTCCCGAAGGACACTAGCCCCTCAAGCTAGCCTGTCTACCAATTTCAGCACACGCGCAGATTGTTAACAGGCATAATTATACAATAGATTGCATTTTTTCGCCATATCTGTTATAATTAAAAGTGAAAGAAGTAGCCCTGCATGGGCGTATTTTTATGAAAGAGCCAAAGTATATACGCAACGTTGCAATTATTGCTCACGTCGATCATGGAAAGACGACGATTCTTGATGGGCTCTTGAAACAGTCGAATACTTTTCGTGATAATCAGGCCGAGATGAGTCAGACGCTTATTATGGATAGCGGCGACCAAGAACACGAACGTGGAATTACTATTACGGCCAAACAAACATCTATTTATCACGGTGATTACAAGATTAATATCATTGATACTCCTGGTCACGCTGACTTTTCGGGCGAGGTAGAGCGCACGCTGAATATGGCCGACGGTGTACTCCTTATCGTTGACGCACAGGAAGGCCCGATGCCACAGACCAAATTTGTTCTGTCAAAGGCACTCGAGCTGGGCCTCAAGCCCGTCGTTGTTATTAACAAGATCGACAAACCATCGCGTCGTATCGAAGAAGTCGAGGATGAAATTGCAGATTTATTCCTAGAGCTAGCTGTTGATGATTCACAGCTACACTATCCAGTTTATTTTTCGATCGGTCGTGAAGGCAAGGCGTGGGAATCATTGCCTGATAATACGAGTGAACATGTAGACTTGTCGCCAATTTTTGCATCAATCATCAATGATATTCCTGCTCCACAAGTAGATACGACTGGCACATTACAATTACTTGTTACATCACTTCAGTACGATTCATTCCTGGGTAAATATGCAATCGGTCGAATTACACGTGGATCATTGAAACCACGCCAGCCAGTTATGTTGATCAAGAGTGACGGCAAACAGATTTCGTCACAAATTGATAAATTATTCGGATATCGTGGCTTATCCCGCGAAGAGATAACTGGTGCTGGTGCGGGTGATATTGTTGCTCTTACCGGTATTAGTGAAGCGCATATTGGTGAAACAATTGCTGATCGTGAAAATCCGGAGGCATTGCCAGTACTAGAAGTTGAGGCGCCAACACTTAGCATGTATTTAGGACCAAACACCAGTCCGATGAAGGGCAAAGAGGGTGAATTCAATACGAGCCGTCAAATTGGTGATCGCTTGAAGCAAGAGTTAGAGACGAACGTCGCCCTTCGTGTCGAAGAAGATGGGATTGGTTTTGTCGTCAGTGGACGTGGTGAATTGCACCTATCTGTGCTCATCGAAACACTTCGTCGTGAAGGTTTTGAATTTGAAGTTGGTCGTCCACAGGTCGTCACTATCAAAGAGGATGGTATTGTTAAAGAACCAGTCGAAGATTTACTCGTAGAAGTTGCACCAGAATTCTTTGGTGCCGTTAGCCAAGAGCTCGGTGCTCGCCGTGCAGAAATGGTTAAACAAGAACAGACAAGTGGTGGTAATACGCGTACGGAATACATCTTGCCAACACGCGCATTGATTGGTCTACGCAATCTCCTTCTCACTGCCACCAAGGGTACTGTTGTCATGAATTCACTACCACGCGGGTATCAACCTATGGGTAGCAAGTTACAAAAGACACGTAACGGTGCGCTGGTTGCAACTGATCCTGGCGTCACGACACCGTATGCATTAGAAATGGCTGAATCTCGCGGAGAGTTGTTTGTCGGTCCTGGTACGAATGTTTATCGAGGAATGATCGTTGGCATGTATCAGCGACATGACGATTTAGAAATTAATGTCTGCAAGGCTAAACACCTTACGAATATGCGTAGTTCATCTAGTGATGGCACGGTACAATTAACTCCATTTACGGATCTGAGTCTTGAACAGTGCATCGATTTCATCGAGGATGATGAATTGCTAGAAGTAACACCAAAGAGTTTGCGACTTCGTAAGCGACAGCTCGATCCAAATCTCCGAAAACGTGCTGCCAAGCAGTAATTTAAACAATCTATCGTCTAGGCGTTGAATAGGTAAAGCATAACCCCTATAATAAATATAGGAATGCAATGACCAAAATAACGAAATTCAGCGATATTAGACCAGCGTCAGAAGAGGCGCTCAAGTCAGCGCTCGTCAGTACGGCGGGCGCATTGATGCTAACAAAGGCAAGTCCCGAAGAGGAACTGGGCGAATTATTTGATGTTGTTCAGCAACATCAAGTCTATTCTGATGGCAAAACTTTTACAGATTTGATTCCAAAAAAGCGTCTCAAACAAATCAGAAAAGAATATTTGGCAGAACGTGATGATCCACATTTCGACTTGCAAGAGTTCGTTGGTCGACATTTTTATGAGTTCGAGAATGAAACTCCTACGTACTTTAGTAATAAAGATCATTCGCTTCGACAACATATCAAAGAACTTTGGTCTGTACTGGAACGTAAAAACCGTCGTGATCGCGGGTCGCTGATAGCTATTCCGTACCCCTATGTAGTCCCTGGCGGGCGATTCGTCGAACAGTATTACTGGGATAGTTATTTCATTATGGTAGGCTTGGCCAATGATGGTGAGTGGGACCGTGTCGAAGATATGATAAAGAACTGTACCTACATGATTCGAAAGTTTGGTTTTATACCTAACGGCAATAGGACCTATTTGTTATCGCGTAGCCAACCGCCGTTTTTTAGTCACATGGTGAGGCTACTGACGAGGCATCGAAACCGTCCGCTTACACTACTGGAGTATCTGCCGTATATGCAGGGTGAATATCGATTTTGGATGAAGGGTAAAAGAACGGTTGAAAAATTGGATGAAGCGTCGGCATTTCGACGAGTTGTGCGAATGCCTAGTGGAACGCTACTGAATAGATATTTAGATACCAAAAAAACACCCCGTCCAGAATCATTGCGTGAAGATAAGGATACGGCGATACACACAGATGCCGAGATAGCAGAAAAGCTCTTTTTGGATCTGCGCGCAGGCGCAGAGAGTGGATGGGATTTTAGTAGTCGTTGGTTCAAGGACCCGGCAGTTATTAACTCGATTCACACAACTGACATTGTTCCAGTGGACCTCAACTGTTTGTTGTATCACCTGGAACAGACAATCGCCGAGACATATCAACTGATGTTTCAGCCGTTGCTAGCTCGTAGGTTTCGACAGCGCGCAGAAAAGCGAGCGGCAGCAATTAGTCGCTATATGTGGGATGAAAAGGAACAGTTTTTTGTTGATTATGATTTTCGTGCAGGCGAAAGGACGGGCAGGATAACATTGGCTGGCGTCTATCCGCTTTATACAAAAATTGCGACACCTGATCAAGCAAAAGCGGTAGCTAATCGTATTGAAAAAGACTTCTTAAAGCCTGGAGGTTTAGTGACGACGTTACTCGAAACCGGACAACAGTGGGATGCACCAAACGGCTGGGCGCCTTTGCAGTGGATCACTATTTTGGGACTTCGGGAATATGGCTACAACGCACTAGCTGAAAAAATCAAAAGACGCTGGATGAAAACATGCGAAGATGTATATGCGCAAGAAGGAAAGATGGTAGAAAAATATAATGTCATTGAACCGAACAAGCGTGGAGCTGGCGGTGAATATACCCTGCAAGATGGCTTTGGCTGGACGAATGCAATCTACGTTGCATTGATCGAAGAGGATGAAAAAACGAGAACCGCTAGGAGCTAAGGAGTCGTTTCGAGATACGGCGCATCTTTTGAGCGATACGCTTTTTGCTTGTAGATAGAGGAGGAGTTTGGTTGGTTGTTTTCTTGCTGATGATATTCTGGATAGTGGATTCATACCCGGTAATCATTGCATCGAGTGAGTAGTTTTTTACAATATGTTCACGACAATCATCTCGCTTTATCTTGTCTAGTTTTTCGATTGCGAGAATCATTTCAGCACTATTGTTGACGATATATCCCGTTTTACCATCTACGACAGTTTCGGGGATTGCCCCGCGATTAAATGCAATAACGGGCGTACCACAGGCACCCGCCTCGACAATTGTTAGGCCGAATGGTTCTTGCCATTGTATTGGGGCCAAAAAGCCCGCTGCGTTTTGATAGTATTTCACCAATTGTTCACGCTCGAGCATGCCGAGAAACAAAATTCTGTTGCTCAGGAACGGCTTGATGTGTTCGTCGAAATACCATTGGTCGGCCTTTGTGACTGAACCAGATATAAGTAAGCGTCGGTCGGATTGCATGGCAATTTGCACGGCTTCTTTGACGCCCTTATCTGGTGTTATGCGTCCTGATACCATCAAATAATCTTCGGGCTCATCATCAGTTGTAAATAGGTCAGTATCAATACCGTTATATACTGTCGCGGCATAATTAATATCCGGAGCGTCACGTCGTTGACTATCCGAAATTGAGATAAAGTGCTGGTTGGGTGAACTGTGGAGTTCGATAAGTTGCCGACGGTGTTCATCGATAAAGTCGTGCATGATGTAGACCACGGGAACATTAGGGAATAGTGTCGCAATCGGCATAGCTGATTCGAAATGATGAAAGACAACTGCATCAAATTCGCCCTGATCTGCACGTTGCAACATGTTTTTTGCCATGTGCGCATCGTATAGGGCGGGCCGATAGTCCGAGAAAAGTTCAGGAGTACAGACGAAATCGTCTAGTTCGGATTGATCCTTTGCTACAGGATGAATGTTGCAAGTCTCGATTGCGTCAACATCGAGTTGAGTTCCTTCTGGTCCAAAAAAGGTTACCGAATGGCCCTTTTTTTGCAAGCCTTCGGCAATACTCTTTGCGATAATCGCAGGAGAATACGCGATATTTCCTGGTACGGGCGTTTCCAAGAAAGCCCTCACCATCATGGCAAGTCTCATTACATACCTATTGTATCATAATGTGCTCATATTGTAAATTTTACATTAATGCTACTCGAGGATATTGAGTGCTTTTGTGGCTAGGACAAATTTTGCGTGTGACCAAGCAAGGGGAAGTACTCCCTTGCCTTGACGATCTGTGTCGGGGTACAGTTGCTCGGGAATTATATCTTGCGGTAAATTGTGGTGTGAATATTCCCAATCGAGACGTTCGATTGTGTCGTTATACATATCTCTTGCCGCGCTTGATTGTCCGATTGTATCAAGAGCAATTGCCTCCCAGAATGTGAGAAGGGGCCAGGCACCAGCAGTTGCTTCAGCGGATTTCTTTCGCACGATACCGTCGTATGTATCACCGGAATAACGATATACGCCAAGTCCAGGCGTGTAGAGCTCGTCTTTAATTTTTTGAATTGTGGTTATTGTTTGCCCGCTATTAGCACCATGCTGCTGGAATGGATAAACAAGCCCCGCCAAGCTTGAGTCTAGAGTATTATCCGGATCATTGTTAAGCGTGGGATATATTTTTCTCAGGTAATGTGAACCTTGTTCATTATCGAGAACTTCGCTCATTTCATTACTGGCGTATTTCCAATCATTTGTATCATGGCTTGAATTGAGTCGTGTAATTGCATGGTGCAAGCCATGAATGACTGATGCAGTTGTATATGTAAAAACATCCCTTTTCTTGCTAGATGTTTCTCGGTTTTCCCACAGGTCCTGTGTTGAGCCAAAGCTATGGCCATTCCACGTTCCGCTGAGTCCATCTGCCATTTTTGTTATAACAAAATCAATATCAGTGTTCGACTCGGGAACAATAGTGTCGAGTGTACCGATGAGCGCGCCGGCTTGATCTGGCTGGTGATGTTCGCCATAGCGAATATCTAGAGTACCGTTTGTTCCGTAGCGCTTGAGGTATAGCCCGGATTCAGAAAATTCCCAAACTTGGCCAAGCCACTTTGCGTATTTGATTGCTCGATCATGTGCTTTTTCGGGGTCCAGTATGTGCGTTGCGCGTAGTTGGTATGCGGCGTCACGGGCCCATGAAAAGCGGTAGTTTTCAGCACTCGGTGGATATATAGATAGGTCCGAATTCGCAGCAACTAACGCTCCATTCGGTAGCGCACAATCGTCGAGCACACCATCACTCTTGCGATACATTTGTTCGATTCTCGTGCGTATCTTCATGTGGACATTATGTACCAACGGAGTCCGTGTGACAAATTGGAACGTGAAATGTGGTATGATTCTTGACAATGAGTTCTAAAGATAAACCATGGTCGCAAAGAGTTATGTATTATCCATACGTTCCAACGTATTACGAAGATTCTACTCGTGAGCAAAAAGGGGTTGGTTCTATTCGAGGAATTACTGAAAAGTTGTCGTATTTGAATGAGGATGTGGGTGTTGATGCCGTGTGGCCATCTCCTTTTTATAAAAGCCCAATGTTAGATGGTGGATATGACGTTGATGATCATATGGATGTGAATCCAGACTTTGGTACAATCGCCGATGTCGAGGAATTGGTGCAAAGTTGTCACAATCGAGATATGCGCATTATCTTTGACTATGTTTCTAATCATACGACCATTACTCATCCATGGTTTCAGGCATCGCGAAAACGTGAGCCGGGTTATGAAGATTTTTATCATTGGAATGCAGGTAAACGCGACAAGGATGGCAATCCAACACTGCCAAATAATTGGCCTAGTCGATTTTCTGAACCAAATAAAAAAGCACGAGAGCGCGGAGAGTTTCAGGACTTAGGACTAGATGAACCAACACCAGCCGTCCCTATGTGGCAGTGGGATGATGCACGAGGTGAATATTATATGAGAACATTCATTAAAGAGCAGGCGGATTTGAATTGGAATAATCCTCGTGTCGAAAAAGCGATGCTAGATATCATGCGTTTTTGGCGAAAAAAGGGCGTAGATGGATATCGCATTGATGCCGTAAACCATATGGCAAAGGACCCTAGTCTTGCTGACGAGCAGAGGAACCCGAGTTATAACGAACAAGAGTCTGATAATCCCATGGAGCAATGGACGGAGGATCATTATTGCAACTACTGGCCTTTACTCGAAAAATACATAACAAAAATGTGTGAAGTACTAGAACATGACGGTGGGCGTGATCCATTTATTTTATTGGAATCGTATGCAACGGCAGAGCGTTTGCACAAAATGACGAACATTAAACCTCATTTGGCAGCGACGTTTAACTTTGTTGTTATGGCGAGCAAGTGGGATGCGGGAACACGTAAGAAGTTGATAGAAGAATATCTAGACAACTTGCCCAAGGGTGCTATACCAAATCATGTGAACGGTAATATGGACAATTCACGAACGGCAACAGTATTGGGTGATGCCGCTGCGCGTTCTGCCGGTATGATCAACATCATGTTGCCCGGTATGACGATTATTCATAATGGCGAAGAGCTGGGTCTACATAATGGACACGTCCCCGCCGACCGCATCAAGGATCCGAATGGCTTTCGTGATGATTATCGAACGCCAATGATTTGGGATGATAGTTTACCGAATGCTGGTTTTTCGCGGGCGGCAGAGGGTGATTTGTATTTACCAATCAATAAAAATGATCTGCACTTATCCGCAGAACGTCAAAAACGTAATTCTAAATCAACGCTCAGAATGTACCGCGCGGCCATTGAACTATCACGTGTTGAATCGGCGTTGGCTGATGGTAAGTATGTACCACTGGAAACTACCAACCCAAATGTGTATGCGTTTGCTAGGGCTAATGGTGATAATCACGCAGTAGTAATGACGAATTTTAGCAACTCAACTCAATCGGTAGCAATTCGCAATGGCCAGACGCATTCGTACAATTCTCGAATTTCTAGCGTTGATGTAAAAGATAATAATATGAACAATATTTCACTGCATCGAGGTTTCGAACTCAAGCCCAATGAATCAATCGTCCTCACTCCAAAGCGTTAATGGTATAATAGAGGTAATCTTAGCCGACATCAGTTATTAGGGGGCGAAATAAACAGATGGCCAATCAGGACTCAACGTGGCGACAAGCGGTAATCTATCAGATTTATCCGTGGACCTTTCATGAGGACATGAAACGAATGCCCCAAAAAGGCGTAGGGTCTTTGCGGGGTATTATTGAAAAAATTCCATATATTCGTGAAGAATTAGGCGCGGATGCGATTTGGTTATCGCCTATATATACATCACCCATGATGGATGGCGGCTATGACATTAGTAATTATAATGACGTACATCAAGATTTGGGGAGCCTGCAAGATTTTAAAGATTTGATCCAAGAAGCGCACCAGTCTGGCGTGAAGGTTATGGTTGATTTTGTACCGAACCATACGTCTGATCAGCATGAGTGGTTTGTAAAATCACGAAAGCGTGAAAAGGATTTCGAGGATTGGTATATATGGCACCCTGGCAAAAAAGATGAGCAGGGGAACAGAATTCCTCCTAACAACTGGGCAAGTGTATTTTCTATGCCAAATAAACGTTCACGCAATGAGGGAAATTTCCCTGATCTAAATGAGGGTGATTGGACGCCACCCGTGTCGGCGTGGCAATGGGATGATGATCGGAAGGAGTATTATTTACGCACTTTTGCCAAGGAGCAGCCGGATTTGAATTGGAGCAATCCCCTTGTTCGTGAAGCGATGAAGGAAGTTATGCGTTTCTGGTTGGATTCGGGTGCCGACGGTTTTCGTATTGATGCTATAAATCATTTGGGCAAGAATATGCATTTTGATGACGAGGAAGTAAATCATGCATATAACGAAGAATTTTATGATAATCCTTACGATCAACTACTCAAGGAAAATAGTTGTGGCTACTGGGGTTCATTGCATGGACATGTCTGGGAAATCACGGAAGTGTTAAGAGATGAGCGATATGAGGATCGTGATTTGCGTATAGTTATGGAAGCACATATGGGTGAATCTGATTTGCGTCAGTTGAACGATATCGCGCCTGATTTGGCAGCTACTTTTAATTTTGGTGCAATGAGATTGAATTGGGGTGTAGCGGAGCGCAAGATTCATCTGGATTATTATTATCAAAATTTGAGCGAGGTGGGTATTGCAAATCAGGTCAACGGAAATCATGATGAAGTTCGACTAGCGACGAGATGTGGAGATAGTATCGCACGAACAGTGGCTGTTATGAACTTCTTTTTGCCCGGTATGCGGTTTGTTTATAACGGCGAAGAGCTAGGCCTACACAACGCAAAAGTACCTCATGAAAAAACGCGTGATCACGAAAACGGATATCGCGATGGCGAGCGTACTCCATTTATTTGGAATGAATCTGAAAAGAATGCTGGTTTTTCGAATGCAGAAAGTGATCAATTATGGCTTCCAGTGAATGAAGACGATTTCGGTATCTCACTCAATCATCAAAAGACCGATGCCAAGTCATCGTTTAGTTTATACAAAACTGCGATCAAACTTTGCAGGGAACTAACGTCAATTCAATCCGGGAAATACGAATCTCTTCAGGCGGATAATGCTGAGGTGTTTGCATTTGAGCGAAGGAGTGACAATGAAAAAGTAGTCGTTGTCGTGAACTTTAGCTCCAATACGCAGCGCTCGCGTATAGCCACTGATTTTACAGGTGGCAAGATTATTTTGTCGAGTATCGATGTTGATCAAAACCCTCGCGATGTTAACTTGGAAGATGGCGTTGACCTAAAGCCAGACGAAGCGCTGGTCATCGTAGCGAGCTAAGCTCTACGCGAAGTACTCCTGTATAATATATGCACATGGGTAAATTAAATGTTTTATTGCTTTTTGGTGGAGAGTCGTCCGAGCATAAGGTTTCGATTTCGTCTGCACGTAACGTCTACGATGCAATTGATAAGCAGAAATACAATGTTAATCTATGCTACATCGATGTTAATGGCAAGTGGTGGTCCGTAGCGGAATTTGCAGACCAGATTAGTACTGACAACTGTAATCAGCTATTACCGATTTTTGGCACCGGCAGGTTTGTTACAGAGTCAGACGGTCAAGTAGTGGAACCCGATGTGATGTTTCCTATTTTACACGGGCGAAATGGCGAGGACGGCACGGTTCAGGGTGTTGCGCAGCTACTGCATATTCCGATGGTTGGGTGTGACGTAACTGCCAGCGGTATCGCAATGAACAAATTAGCATGCAAGGCTGTACTTCGGGCAAATGGCGTGGATGTTATCCCGTATACCTCTCATTATGAATATCAGGAAGTTCCAAATTTTGACCAACTAACTCAAGAACTAGATGATACTTTATTCGTAAAGCCCGCAAGAGCGGGAAGTTCGGTAGGAGTGAGCAAGGTTCGTAGTCAAGAAGAGTTGAAACAAGCACTCAATGAGGCGCATCAACATGATCCGATTGCACTTATCGAAATGGCAATTGTTGGGCAAGAGTTAGAGGTTGCTGTGCTCGGAACGCCACCGAGTCATAGGGTTAGTAGTGTCGGAGAAGTTATTCCAGGCGAAGATTTTTATACATACGAAGACAAGTATTCGGCAGATAGTATGGCGAAAATTAATATCAATGCAGACATATCTGCAAAGGCCAAAGAGCAGATTCGTGATACAGCAAAGCACATATATCAAATACTTGATTGCAAAGGTTTGTCACGAATTGATTATATTCTGCGTGATGACGGAATGCTTTATGTGCTGGAAGTTAATACATTACCGGGTTTTACGAACATTAGTATGTATCCAAAATTATGGCAAGAGCAGGGAATTAGCTATTCGCAGTTAATAGACGAGTTGATTACTGATGCCGTGCAAAATGGTACAATGAATAAATAAACAAGGAGGATATATGGAGCTGGTAGGGTATATATTTATAGGCATCGCGGTTCTTGTAATAAGTAGCATAAAGATCGTCAATCAATACGAGCGGGGTGTTGTTTTGACACTCGGACGATATACGGGTATTCGAAACCCTGGCTTGCGATTGGTCGTTCCATTTATCCAGCGCATGATTCGTGTCGATGTGCGCAGTACGCCGATTGATGTTAGCAAGCAAGAGGTCATCACCAAGGATAACGTGACAGTGAATGTCGATGCTGTCGTTTACCTACGTGCCGTAAAACCCGACAGAGCAGTGTTGGAAATTACCAATTACGTCTATGGTACGAGTCAATTTGCGCAGGCTGCATTGCGTGATGTTATTGGCAATGCGGATCTAGATGACGTGCTGACAAAGCGTGACGAGATGAGTCGTCTCATCAAGGAAATCGTTGATACCCAGACAGATCAATGGGGTATTGATGTTGAAGCTGTAAAGATTCAGAATATTGAGCTAGCACAAGAGATGAAGCGTGCAATGGCAAAACAGGCTGAAGCAGAACGTGAACGACGAGCTGTTATCATTACGGCGGAGGGCGAAAAAGCCGCCGCTAGTGTTGTTGCCGAGGCAGCAGCCATGCTAATGAAGGTACCTGGTGGTATCAATGTTCGTACGCTGCAGACTCTAGAAAAGATTTCAGAACAACCAAGTCAAAAGACACTCTTTGTATTACCAGCTGATCTGACTAATACCATAGCTAAATTAGTTAGTCACCAGTAGCATCGAAAAATAAAAAGAGCGACCATTCGGTCGCTCTTTTTATTTGGTGCGCGGGGCGGGACTTGAACCCGCACGGCTTATTCAGCCAAGAGATTTTAAGTCTCTCGTGTCTACCAATTCCACCACCTGCGCATATTTTTTAAGGCTTTTCGCTAGTCTGCAGGTTACTACCGCTAGCATGTTTGACACGAGTCGTGTCTACTGTTATTTGTTCACGCAGACCACTACTGCGAAAAAAATGGAGGCACGTATGGGAGTCGAACCCATCTACGAGGTTTTGCAGACCTCTGCGTAACCGCTCCGCCAACGCGCCATCTTTACATATTATAACAAAACTAGATGTTTATAGCGCTAGAATTAGAATCTATGCTTGGTAACGCTGGGAATGACGGTTTTTTGCAAGTGCATGCGTCATCGCAATCAAATGCGGGGCAAATTCTTCGGGATGGCTGTTTGGATATACATGGTTCGCATCCTTTATTACCTCGTAGTTATTGTCGAATAAGTCACCACTTTTTTGCAAGACTTTTTGCCAGTAAAAGAATTGATCATTCTCGGGGAGAATAGCGCCATATGGGATATCTACGTTTTCTATCTTTTCTCTAACACCTGGTGACCATACAATTTTTGCCGTTTCACGAAGAATCCGAGGCAAACTACGAAAGATATGTTGAATTGCATCGATTTTGATATCTTTTGGTGCCGATTTGATTATGAGCGGAAGGCCTTTCCAGATTTCATCGACAGCAATGCCTGGCCAAAGTTTTTTTGCGTGCTGAGCTACTTGCTTCATGCCACCGTCACCGTCTAGGCCAGCACCGGCAATCGATGTTATTGTTCGTATCGAAATATCTTCGGAGGGCTTTTCAATAATATCGTGGTAAGCTGTACTAACCATAATGTAGTTACCCATAGAATGACCACCTAAATCTATTTGATGCACCGGATTACCACCTCGAAGTTCGGTCACCTCCTCACTATTTCGAAGTGCTTTTGCCACAGCGTGAACGGCTTGCATTTGATAAATCAATGGATCACGTTGATGCTCGGGATGAACAAGATCTAGTAAGGGCTGCGTGCGTGGTGATTTATACAAAAAGACCGGACGTCCTCTTTTTGCCAATGCTTCTGCGAGGCCCAAGTATACTCCACGAGGTGCGCCGAGACCCTTGACGATACCAATAGCTGTATTATCGATAGCTTCTTCTGGCTGGTAGTACAAGCAACCCAGTCCAACGTTTCCTAGTTTTGCCTCGACGCTAATACGTTTGAAATCTCGATGCTCGATAGTTCGTGCATGCTCGAGTTCCTCGTTAACATGGTCGGGTAGATATAGCGTGCTAGAGTTCGAATACTCAAATGACATGATTATTTATTATATCACATTGTGTCAAGTATTACAAACAGCTGACGATATTATGAATATTGGCTGAAGGTTGATGACGGGTACGAGACAATACAGTTACTGCGTATTACGGCTACGCTTGATGTCGCGAAGCCCATAGATAGATTGAACACGTAGACGTGCATCATCAACTGGCGAAAGTGTTGGGTGCATATGTCCCGCATCGGGAACGACAGTTACTTTGCCGTATAGGGGATTATCGTCAATGATATCTAATTGTTTTTGCGACGCAAAAAACTCGTCATTTTCGTAAATCATCAGCGCACGTGGAATACCAATTGCTTCGAGTGCTGTGAAATACGGTGCGATTTCTGGTCCATTACATAGCATAATCGCTTGTCGAGCAAGCAGGGTTGGATTATATGCAGAGCGCATCGCGTATTCATATCCAACACGGATGCGATCTTTTCGCATTACGAGATTATTAATGAGAGGCATGACGATACCTTGTATGACTTTTTTGCGCCGACGAAAATAAACCTCAGCCATTTTTTCGTTTTCTATACCTACAATTCCTTGGCCTAGATAGTAATCAACTCGACCGTCGGCAATTGCAATATGTGCTGCGGTGATACCGCCAGTCGAGTGTCCTATGAGGGCCGTTTCACTCTCGCCAGTTGTGTCTTGCATGATGTCGAGCATCTTGCGTCCGCCGGTGATTGCGGAGTCAAGAGGAAATTTTAAATCCTTCCAGTTGATGTGTTTACGGATATCATAAACCCCGCTTGCAATTCCCATTTTCGCCATTTCGCGCGCATTTTCGTCCGTCGCATCAAGCGGTGTAGAAAATCCATTCAGCGTTAATGCTTTGATTGGATCATCTGGAGTATCGACGGGATAGAAATACTTAGCTCGGATTTTATGCATGAATCCTAGTCGCATATTGACATCGATTTTATCAATACGATAATCGCTACCGTCAAAAGGTGAAACAATTTCACTGTCCGAATCGATCCTGTAATGGCGCGATCCGTCGTCTTCGATATTGAATCCCATAGTGCGCTTATTAAATCACATTCAAAACAGCCGTTCAATCATAAGCGTTACCGTGTATAATGAAATAAACGATGGAGCGGAATAACGACGACATTCGAGCGAGCTTCCCCGTTTCTCCAGAGACGATTAGAGATTTTGTGCCCACGGGGCAGAGTGAAGCGACATACGAGCCATCCTCGGGTCCAGCCTACGGATGTAATGCGGATACTCATCCGCACAAAACCATTCGCAAAGGTAGGTGTGCGTTAAAGTGTGTTGTTCGTGAAAACGGTGACGGCACTGGGTACATTGAATTGACGTGTCCACGTAATCTATTAGATACCGATTCACCTGCCGCGCACGGAGGACAGGAACAAACATGTCAGATGGTACAGCGTCGGATGCGGTATACACTCGAGCCGGCACATAACGCATATAAAGAGAAGGCAATGGAAGTACCTGACGATGGATGGTAGGACAGCGGCTATTGTAACTTGGCTCGCCTCAAAAGTTGTGCATTGAATGCGACTATGACCGTTGAAGCAGACATGAGTATGGCGCCGACAGCAGGCGCTAAGACTATACCAGAACTATAGAGTACGCCAGCAGCTAACGGTATAGCAACCACGTTGTATCCCGTAGCCCAAACTAAGTTTTGAATCATTTTGTTGTATGTGTGTTTTGAAAGGTTAATTACCTTTATGACATCCCGGGGATCACTTTTTACCAAGATAATATCTGCGGATTTTATGGCCACATCCGTTCCGGCACCGATAGCTATGCCTATATCGGCTTGTGTTAGTGCGGGTGCATCATTGATACCATCACCAACCATTGCAACTTGTTGTCTATTTTGTTGTAGTTCCTTAACTTTTACCGCTTTATCCTTTGGCTTAACCTCGGCAAAGTATTGGTCCAGACCAAGTTGTTTTGCAACGTATGCGGCGACTTCGTTTGAGTCACCAGTTATCATTGCTGTTTTTATACCCATCTCTTTGAGTGTTTTGATGGTTTGTCGTGATTGTTCACGTACAATATCAGCCAAACCTAATGCACCAACCACTTTTTTATTTTTTGTTAGGTATACTTCGGTTTTGCCCTCTTTTGCGGCCTGTTTGATTAACTTGGCAATGTTGGCGGGAACTGCTAATTGATTTTCTTTTATGTAACGATGGCTGGCTGCTACGTACACCTCGTTATCACGCACGGTACCTTGTACGCCCGCACCGGGTAAGGCTTTGAAGTTAGTGACCTTATCAAGATGAATGTTTTGTTCTTCTGCTTTTCGTACGATACCCTTACCGATAATATGTTCACTGTGCTGTTCGAGACTAGCCGTGAGACGCAGTATGTCATCCTTCGCGTAACCTTGCGTTACCCAAATATCTGTCACCCCATGTTCGCCTTTGGTCAGTGTTCCTGTTTTATCAAAGAGCACCCAGTCTAACTTACGCGCCGCTTCAAGGGCGAGACGTTTGCGAACTAGTAAGCCATTGCGCGCAGACAGGGTAGTCGAAATTGAAACAACTAGTGGTATCGCCAAGCCGAGTGCGTGCGGACACGCTATGATCAGAACCGTAACCGTTCGTTCTAGGGCAAACCCCGTATCCTTGGCAATCAGCCATACTATAAAAGTAAGAATTGCGGTCAGGATAGCCACGATTGTGAGTACGAATGCTGCTTTATCTGCGAGTACTTGTACGTTCGATTTCGAGCTTTGAGCCTCGGCTACGAGTTGCATAATCCCTGCGAGTACTGTGTCTTGACCGAGTTTTGTGACTTTTACCGTCAATGCTCCGTCTTGATTACTCGTACCCGCCACGACTTCATCATTGACTGATTTGCTAACAGGTTTACTTTCACCGCTGACGGCTGCCTCATCTACAGATGATGCGCCTTCTATGATAACGCCATCAACGGGTATGCTTGTACCTGGTCGTATTAATACGAGGTCTCCAACTTTTAGCTCGCTAACAAGTACGGTTTGTGGCTTACCGTTTGTTAATTTTTCGGCTTCGTCTGGTAATAGTTGAGAGATTGCATCCAGCGCATTTTCGGCTTTTGCAACTGACGCCATTTCTAGCCAGTGGCCAAGCAACATAATCGTCACCAGGCTTGCGAGTTCCCAAAAGAAGCCTTCGCCATCGATGAAGAACTGAGTTGCAATACTGTAGGTGTACGCTGTAATGATGGCCAAGCTGATGAGTGTCATCATGCCAGGTAATTTAGCATTTAGTTCATTCCAAGCACCTCGAATAAAGACCATACCTCCGTAAAAGAAGATGATTGTACTTAGTGCCAATGGTATATATTCCGAGCCGGGAAATGCTGGCGGCGTGAAGTTTAGCCACCTTTGTATCATGCCTGAATACGCCATAACGGGTATTGTCAGTAGTAGTGAAAGCCAGAATTTATCACGGAACATTGCGACAGAATGACCGGCGTGTTTATCGTGTTCCTGGTGTTCGTCGGGTGAATGATGATGCATATACTAGCCCCCGCATGAACTTTCGTGCAATGGCACGAGATTATCAAAGCGAGTTGTTATTTGTTCATCGCTTGGTTTGTTCTTTTGAACGAATATGACAACGTTTCCGATCAAGTTATTGATACGTGTTAGTTCTTCGCTACTTTTGTTAGTTTCATCCTCGTGCTCATCGACCATACCTCCGTGAGCGTACGCCTTCGGAAAGAAGATGTTTTCCAAGAAAGAAGCTTGCTCATCTTGGCTTAGATTACTTTTATTTCCAAAAAAGTCTTCCAAGTCTTGCTTTAGGAAATTATTCCAGTTTTTTTGTTCGTATTTGTTTTTGTCACCTATATATATGTAATATTTTGAGCCATCTGGGATGGTGGGCAGTAAATTACCGAAACGCTCGACCGAGTTAAGGGGCATAAATCCATCGTCGTATCGACTACCAAAACTATCATCGCTACCACCAATAAAATTCCATCCAAAATACTTCAAAAATTCTCCACCAGTTATACCGTCCCAGTGAATATGGGTCATTTGGTCCATGTTGTCATGAAAGTCAACGGGTGTTCCGCCGGGTTCAGCGCTACACGTACCGGGTTTTTCATTTTGAAATTTATCATCTGAAAAATCTACTAGCTTACTATTTACAACTATCTGCGTCCGAAAGTGGTAGTGTTCAAACTGAGGATTGCGAATATGTGATGGGGTCGAAACATACGGTATGCCGTAGACCGCGCCTACTAGTAATATAATTGATGCTAAAAATCCGCCAAAAATATATTGTGTCTTTAACTTCATTGTCATAATTATTTCCCTCCGCCACTTCTTATGTTGGTTAATTCGTACAATTCCAGTAGTTCCGTCACGGCTTTTTCTTGGTTATTTTTCGATTTTGACGCCAGGCTATCCTTTACGTGTGTGCGAACATGATTTTCTAGGATTAATTTGTTGAGCGAACTAATTGATTTTTGAACCGCCAAATTTTGAGTCAGTATATCCATGCAATAGTCTTCGTTTTCTATCATCTTTTGGACGCCGCGCATTTGCCCCTCGAGTATCTTTGCACGATGCAACGCGCGCTTTTTTATATCACTAATCATATGTTTATAGTAGTACCCCCGGGGGGTACTGTCAACTAATAGCATCCCCGCCTCAGGTAAATATAATGAGGGTACTTATTTTGTAATAAACAAAAAAGGCGCTAGTGCGCCTGAATTTGTAATCCGTCTTGGTTTTAGCGGAGTCTTAGCTCAATTATCAGTGAGTTCTAATCGGGTCTTACTGTACGTGCCCGAAGAGGTATGAGAGTTGAATATGATTATACGAATATGTCGCCAAGTAGTCGATCAATCCTTTTGAACTGACGTCTTTGGTCCTTTGAGCTAGCTAGGCGCTCGTATTTCATATATCCCGGTTCTTCATTTTCGTGGTCCAGGGGGGTGTATCGGTGTTTTGATCTGTGTCTTTTTGGGTATTCATTCATTGTCGAGCTAATTCCGTGTGTCATTCAAATCCTCCGCATCCCTACAGGATAACAATCATATTATTAACTGATCGAACGCCCTGCGTGAAGTGCGCGGATGCCTCTGCAGTATCTTTTGATAACCAATCCGGGACGCTACCCGCTAGAGTAACTTCTCCACGATTTACATTGACGATTATGTCGTTAGGATTTATATCTGAATCATGCCGGAGCGTTTCTTCGATATTTTTGGCGATTTCTTCATCAGATAAATCTTCGTCATCCGTTGATTCGACTTCTAAATCATTTCTGACATCCATTACACCAAACGAATTATTTGCGTAATTTTCTGCTAGCATCTTTTTCCAATAACAATCTACACGACCGGCTAGTTTTACCAAGCCATTCATTACCGATATATGGATGTCTGTGTTACCCATACTATTGTCCATGAATAATTGATTACTGATAGTCTCTTTTATGTACTGGTCTCTATTCATATAAGCCTCCTTTGCTCATAGCTTCTTGATTGAAGTCTACCCAGCATATTACAGTATAATTTCATATCAGTCTGTGCGTTTGCGCACATTACAAGTTAATGTTATAATATGTGCGTAAGCGCACTTACAATAATAAAATATTGCGATATAATACCGCCATGATTGAAGAAACCACCCCTGGTATCGTCACAAAATCCGATCGTAGAAATATAGATTCATACTTCAGCACGGGCATTATGCAGCATTTTTCTGACGGCGAAACCATTATTAATGGTATCGATGAACCTCGGGGCGCGTATCTAATCAAAAGCGGTTTTGTGAAATCACATTCAACTTCAATCGAAGGTCATACAAACTTATTAATGATTCATGCTTCCGGCGAAATTATTCCATTACCTTGGTCACTGGACGGAGCATATGTCACAGGATTGTTCTATGAGGCGATGGGCGAGGTGTGTATCATAAAGGTATCAAAGGACAAGCTTCGTATTGCAATGGGTAATAATACATGGTTAACGCAGGCGATTTTGAATCAAACCGTAGCTGTCGTCGCTCTGTATACCCGCAGAATTCAGGTGTTAGAGTTTAGGTCAGCACGCGGTAGGATTATTGCTGAACTACTATTACTAGCCGAGAGGTTTGGTAGGATGCGCGGGGGCAAGATTGTTATCAATGTTCCGATAACACATCAAGACATTTCTGATTCTATCAATATCAATCGCGAAACAGCCAGTAGGGCACTGGGCGTTCTCTTTGAAGAAAAGTTAATATCCCAAGACGATCGTTTGTTTGTTATACCTGATATCGATAAGCTAAAAGACCAACTAGAATAAATTCAGGTAGTATTCTATACTCACAATATGACAAATCTCGGTCCAGAGTTCTCTGATTCGTATATTGAATCCATTCAGGAGGAATACAATCGCAATGGTTGTATCAAGTTTAATCAGGTTATCCCTACCGATGAAGCACTGGGGCTGGGGATAGAGCTACATTCGTTGATAACGGGTAAGGACAATAACGCTCAATGGGACGGCGAATTTATCAGTGACGAAGAACGTGCAAAGACGAAGATTTTCGACCTACACGAAGTCCAAGAGTCATCCGAAAATTTTGAGCATCTACGTCACGATCCCCGAATTTTGGGCAGACTCGCTGTTCTGCTGGGCGGACCCGTGGTCTATCATCACAACAAAGGATTCGTAAAGCCGGGTGCACACGGTGATACATATGGTGGCAAGTTTCCGCCGCACCAGGATTATCCATTTTTTCCGCATTATAATTACAATATGCTGGCGGCAATTGTCTATATGACAGATATTACCGAAGACATGGGTCCCGTAAAAGTTTTTCCAGGTAGTCACCATGATGGTCCGCGTCAGACTGCGGAGGGTAGGCCATACATAAACCCAGATGAATTCCCGCCACAAGATGCAGTGACTATGACGGGCAAGGCCGGGGATATGGTCGCATTCAACCTCAACACAGTGCATATGTCTGGCCCGAACAAGAGCCTGATGGATCGCGTATCTTGGCTAATTCAGGTTACTCACCCGGATTCAAGACCACTCAATGACCATAGAGAGCCATATCAGGGCGAAATTCTTTGGACCTAGTTTAGCTATTATTTGAGATTTAACTTTGAAGACTAATAATTTTATCATTTTCGAACTGTAGTTCTTGCATGTAGGTGCTTCTGTCGGCTAGTTTACCTTTATTGTTAAACGTTCCTTTGTGATAAAACACGTAATATTGATCATTTCGGTTTACGACCGAACTGTGACCAATGTTTGCATGCAGCTGGCCGTCACTTTTGCGCTCAACCGTTGATATTTCATGTGATGGTTGGTGTTCGCGGGTGAGGCTTGCAATGGTATCGGCTGATATATAACTCAAGCCATAATTTGCATTGAACCAATCACGGCTATAAAGCATGTAGTATTTATCATTTCGCATAAATACATCTGGCGCTTCGTTGATAGAATTATCTCTAAAGCTTGGTATTGCTACGTTATGACGTTGTGATGGATTATCTAGGTTTACGGCAGCGATGACATTTTGGCCCAGGCCGAACCAATTATAGAATAGCCACTTGTCACCGTTTTTGGCTTTGGCGATTTCTGGGTCAATCCTCAGTGCATTCGAACAGCCTTCGGGCGGACAGAACTGAGTTGTGTGTGTGCGTGGCGCATTCTTGCCGGTATTGATGGGTTGAGGAGCGCCAAAATTCATGTTACTGGTGCCTGATTCAGCATAGAACATCGCTTGTTCATTGTTTGATTCGTCGCAATCTTGTCCCTTGCGTGTTTGTTTGGTTGTAAAGAACATTTGATACCGACCGTCGTCGGTTTTAGTAATTGTCGGCGCCCATAGGTTACAGTAATCATGATTAGGGTCGAGTAGGTCGGGATTGTATTCGCTAATCTTTTCAAAGTTCATTAGGTCGCTTGAGTGATAGATGGGTATTATATCGGTATCTCGTTTGTTGGTCCCACTCAGAAAAAAAGAATCATTATTTTCTTTGTAGACATCTGGGTCGGCTATTTTTGGCATTATCAAGGTTTCGCCGACTATTGGTGATTCCGGGTTAAGGCGTGAATGCATCGTGACGGCAGCGTCATCAATCTCGAAGTGTGAAAAATCACTAGACTGTTGTTCGGCTGCTGATATCGGTGTGCTCATCACGGCATATAATGCCGCTACGCCAACGACACGAATAATTGTACGCCGCATTGTTTCGGTTATCTTTGACTGCTCTAGACTCTCCAATTTAGCCTGCATCTTGCGGGTATTATATGTACGTTTTGTACGACTTTGCAAGGATAAACGATTTGATGTACGGTGGAGTAATAGATTGAGAGTTTAATATTATATAATAAATTAACAAAACCATGATTTTATTGTATAATTAAGTTATATTCAGGTTGCGAGAGACTAAACATCGTAGCATGAGTCGCCTATGCCATCCGGCATAGTACCACAATTCGAAAGAAGGAATGACGTGAGTCGCATCATTCACTTTGTGCGCGCTTTTGCGCTGTTTCTGGTTGGATTGTTGGTGACTTCGTTACTGACAGTTGTTCCAGCGACGGCAAGTTCAACGTCGACGCAGACGAACGTACGGTTGGCATCATCGGACTTCACATTTTATGTGCGAGGTACGGAAGTTCCGTTTCCATTTATGGATTTGGTTGTAAAACCAATGGATCAAATATTCTTGGGTGCATTTGGCCCTGGAGTGTCCGTACCTTACCCGGCATCTGTCGGATGGATGGGCGTTATCGCCGGCGGTTTCTTGCGTGGAGAGTTTCACTATCCCACGGCGCAAGAATCAATCAGGCAAGGTCACGAGGCTCTGAACGGTTATATCAAAGATGTTCGTGCCGCTGATCCAACAGCGACAATATCGGTAGTGAGCCTGTCGCAAGGCTCAATCGTTACCAGCGCATCGGCCTTGGCCTTGCAGGCTGAAGGATTCGATACTACTGGTGTTCGGTTTGTCGCAGCTGGCAATCCTACCCGTGCAAACGGTGGAATGGCTGCTAGATTACCGTTCCACTTCGAGATACCAGGTTTGTTTTCTGCCGGAGGCGATGACATTACGAGTAATCCGCCGCCGACAGACGGAGCAGAGTATGTATTGGTTACAAATCAATACGACCCGTTTGCGGACGTTCCACTGTATCTAGCTAATCCGATAGCGCTCGCCAATTGGGCGCTCTCGTTTGTTGTTGGAGGTGTGAACGCACCGTTCTTTGTTGGATTTGGGCCTCACGCGTATGACTACACTGGGTTGGATCCCGAAAACCCAGCGGCAACGCCGGGTGCGATTGTGAAATCGTACGGGAATCAAACAGATGTCTTGTTGCCAGCGCCAGTCGGATATCTACCGATCACTGCATTGTTTCGAGGCATCGTGCCACAGTCGTTGATTGATGCAGTTGATCCGTTTTTGAGGTCAATCATCGAGACTGCATATGATCGCGATAGGAATGCAGACCAACGATCTACGTTCCAATTAGTGCCACCGAAATCTCGATGGCAGTCAGATGCTCAGTCTGTTGCAGCTGGATTCGATCAGATGGTCGGTAACTTCAAGGAAATACTTGATCCGGCCCCGTCGTTACCGAGCAAGTCTGTACCCGAGAGTATTCCGTCGCCAATCCAGGTGATGGACGATACTACCAGTGTAGATACCGTGTTGCCACCAACCCAGGCGACAGCACAAGGTGATACGGATACAATCGAGGAAGTCCGAACAGATGACGAAGTGACGCCAGAAGTTGAGTCTACGGATGTCACGGATAGTTCTGGTGATATTCAGAGCGATGATCCGATTGCGTCGTCACGGAGTGTATCTGAACCTGAAAGTCCGCCGTCGCCAATCCAGGCTACAACAGACGACGATGAGGCCACAGAGGAAACCCCGACACAGGAGGATGAAGTAGAATCCGTGGAAGTATCCACTGATTCTCTGGAAGCCGATGGCGTCCAGGACGAAAACGATTCAGATTCGTTGCCACAAAGTATATCTGAATCCGAGGATCCGGCACCGAGTCGGGAATCAACGGATGACAACGATACTGGCGACGCAGCCTCGTCGCAAAGCGAGTCTAACCGTAGCGATTCCGCAAAGGATGGTACGGCAACGGCGAGCTAAGCCTTCTTTCGAAATAAGTCCCGTACTATATCATGTAATCCAACATGGTGTAGTGCGGGCTTTTTCAATTTGTTTTTATCGATGTTATATTTATTATGCAGCGATAAGGCCGATAACCACCGACATGAGTAGAATGGTTGTTATTTCATAGAGTACGTTGATGTTCGTAGCTATATTGGAGCGTTTTTCGAACGTGTCATGCATGAGAAGTGTCATACCCACGACAGGTATACTGACGAATAGGCCGGTGCGGAATGCATTAAACAAAAAACTCTGATCGGTGTAAAAAGAATTTGCAAAGTAGGCTAGGCTAAATAGCGTAAATGACAGAAACAGGGCACGCAAAATTGTAATAAACATTGCTTTGCCTTGATCAGTTTCTGTATCTTTTTGTTTCAGACCGGCGGATTTCATCCACTTAGCGCCAAATACTTTTGGGTGATACCACAACATACCGCTAATCATCGCTGTCGCTGCACCTGCTAGAATTGCTACCCAGTTAAAGTCAATTTCCATACGAATACTCCCTACTTATTATGCTTTAACTATACGCAATATCTTACCAATTGCAAAACTGTATACTGCTGGCTAGAATCGGGTCGGTCAATACAGCGGAAGCATAACAATGCGAGTAGGTAGAATCGAATAAGCTGGGAGTTAGAGAGTTTAGCCTAATAGTGAAACTAGCATCTTTTAAGTGTTATGTTTATAGCAAGTCATAGTACTATAGCTCTATGTATATAAAAGCAAAACCAAGCTGGCAAATTATTGATGGTAAAATGATCTACGTTGATTCAGTAATGGAAGCAACAATTATTCGTCGATTAGTCAAGGACGGCTTTTCTAAAAAATGGCGACGGACGTTTAGCGGCGTAGCGGTTGGTAGTTCACATTATCGACCAGACGCCGAGTTGAGTATTCTACACGATAATATGAATAGACGTGCGATTGTTGAGTTTAAGCCAAGAAGTGAAAAAGAGTTTAGACTCGACAGGAGGAAAGCAATGCTCGACTCATCGAAATACTACAAAGACGCTCTTTGTATGTTATATATCGAAACAGGAAGGAAGTGGTATTTCATAGAACCAGGTGGCACTCTCCAGCCCACAACGCAACCACTGCCAGGCGGCGTGCCAATTATCAAGCTCGGTCAACCGAAAGTCGCTATACCGGTCGTACTCTTATATGGACAGATTTATCGCAGCCGACCACTAGCAGCCATTGGAACGATAACCGCCCATACGCTCGAGTTTGGTGTTAATACTATTTTCGGCAAGGCAAAGCGCAGAAGATAAGGCTGAAAGTACATCACTACAGGATTGAACCCTGTAAAATTGAAAGATTGTATAATAACGAAATTGCGGGTGAAGAGACTCTAAACTCCCGATGCTTTGCATCGGGGTGATCTCGACTATTATTTTCGGATCGGTCGAGAGTTAGAGTCTCGAACAGCCAAGCCAATATAAAAACCGGCACTATGGCCGGATTTTATATTGGTGGGGGTGAAGAGACCCTAACTCTCAACCTCTTCCTTGGCAAGGAAGCGCTCTAACAACTGAGCTACACCCGCGTAATTGGTACTGAGATATTGTACCTCAACAGTGGTCAAATTTCAACCGTAAAGAAAAACACCCCCGTACGGAGTGTTTTGTATTTGTTTGAGAGCGGTCAGAATTCTCAACCATTATTATACATAAAAATGCCAAAAACACAAGCATGAGCAACTTTGGATAAAGGTGGCAAGAACCTTGCAGATCGCCCTCTCGAGGTGGTATGCTTATAAGCATGAACGATATGGGGCATTATGATAGACCCTAAAACAAATAAAACGTCAAAGCCATCTGGCTTCACTATCGTCGAGCTCCTCATCGTCGTTGTTGTCATTGGTATACTCGCTGCCATTGTTACCGTTGCATATACTGGGATACAGCAGAGGGCAAACAATGTCGCAATCATTGATACGGCGTCTAAAACGCTAAAGGCAATTCAGGCATATCTTGCGGTAAATAGCTCATACCCCATTACCACATATGCGAATGCGTGCGTCACTACAGTGAGCGGTTGTGACAATCTAGGTTCTCCAGTTAGCGCATATGCGACGTTTGATACGAACATAGCTACGATTGCTACGCTATCACGGAGTATCCCGGGAATTGATGGCTTATATGTTTCCTGGCATACCAGCCATAATTATAATGGCGAGCCTCAACCTTTACGATTGACATACTTTTTATTCGGTAACAATCAGCAATGTGGACTTAGTAGGGTAATGGCCTATACATGGCCGACAGATGCTCCTTCTGCGACGGGATATACGGCGAACATTGGAGATAAGACTCGTTGCTGGATTAGTGTTCCCGGGCCAACCTCGTAGGGCTTTTGGCAGTGGCAACTTTCTGAATAGCGAAAATAGCAAGATAAAGAAAAAATCTCACAAATTGCGAGATTCATTCTTTGGTGGCTCCTCCCGGACTCGAATCGGGGACAGAGCCTTCAGCTCAAAAAAATCGCTCTGAAAGCCTTGGCTTGAAGAGCCTTGTGTCCAAAAGAAAAATACCCATCGCATGGATGAGTATCTTTCGTGGTGGCTCCTCCCGGACTCGAACCGGGGACACAAGGCTCTTCAAGCCTCTGCTCTACCAACTGAGCTAAAGAGCCGTATTGTTAGTACGCCGTAAACCGCTGATCATTCACAATGACGGAAAGAGGCTTGCCTCTGCTCTACTATCTATGTCGGACGCCCCTTCGGGGACGATGAACTAAAGAGCCGTCATGTTAGTGAATTTGATATTAATGTATGGTCCGGCCTCTGCTCTACGATTAACTTACGTTTCACGCATGAGCTAAAGAGCCATATTTTGTTGGTACATCGTAAACCGTTGATCCTACCGAGCAATTGTACCTTAACAGTGGTAGTTTTTCAACTATTCAACGATTTTTTTGGAAAGCTTTTTTCCGTCGTATGCGTAGACGAGCCGTTTATTCGATTCGCTATCGACTGTTTCTAGATGAAGTGGCCTCTGCCAGAGTGTATGAATGTAGGGGAGAGTTTTTCGAATGTACTCAGGATCGAGTGATCGTCCTTCGAATTCGTGTCGCAAATATAATTCGCCACCATTGTTGTAGTCACCGTCGACTACAACAATATATGGAGTTCCGCTGTTGTTCATAGAATTTACCAGCTCTTCACGAATATCTTGCCATCCGGTACTTTTGACGACTTGGAAAACATCTCCGTATGCATTCATGCGTTCTTCATAAACATACATATTCATGCGATCTGCAACGATTTTGTTAAAGTAGTTTCTGATAAATGATTGGTCGTCGTTGTGAATCATGACATCGCGAAGTATTGGCGTCGCCGGGCTATCTTTTAACTCGCCCTCGAAGCGTGGAGGGACCGGAACGTTTTCTTTTTCTAGCCATTGTTTTTCGCTATCAGTCAGGTTGCCATTGTGGTAATCTTCCAAATATTCATAGATTGTCATACCTAGATAATACGGATTCAGTGATTGCCTACCAGGAGCAACAACGCTCGAATGAACGAGCCACCATGATTCGTTTTCTTTATCCGATATCAAATCGCGGTCGCCCATTTCTCGCATGATTCGTTTATGCCAATACGAAGCCCAGCCTTCATTCATGATTTTTGTGCGTCGCTGAGGGTAGAAATACAAGGATTGGCCACGCACTATATTGATGACATCGCGTTGCCACTCTTCTAAATACGGAGCGTGATTCCTGATAAATCCTAAAACATCGCGATCTGGACTAGGCGGGATGGGGGGAGCGATTTTATCACTAGGTTTGGCTGTCACTTCGTTTTGCGGACCAAACATGTCATCAAATTCGTTGGGCTTTTTTTGCTGTGGTTTTTGACTGCGTATGGCTTGGTCTCGCCAGATCTTCAGCTCTTCCGCCTTTGAGAGACGAAGGGGCATATAGGGATCGACGTGTTCTTCTATGGCTAATGTTGCATCGAGGAACTGCTCAACTGCCAGCTTGCCTTCTTTTTCTTCGTAGCCACGGATACGTTCAGCATCTCGGGCAGCCGATTCTGGCATGTCTCGACGGGTACCAGCAAACAACTGATTATTTTTAAAGAAGTCGGTATGGCCCAGTACGTGAGCCATCACGAATTTGTTTTCGATAGGGGGGTTATTTTCTAAAAGAAATGCCTGAGAAGGATTACTGTTAATCACTAGTTCGTATATTTTTGACAAACCATGATCGTACATCGTTTTTAGCTGGCGATATTGCCTGCCAAATGTCCAGTGCGTAAACCTACCCGGTATGCCGTACGAGCCCAACTGGTTGATGATATTAGGTGGGGCGATTTCGAAATGAGTTGGAAATGGATCCAGGTGGAATTCATGGGCGATGTCCCAGATATTTTCGAGCGCTTCATCGAGCTCCCTATCTTCGTCCTCGTATTCATAATGAGGAACGGGAGCTTCTTGTTCCGGGTCTTGGTATTCGTGATTGGATGGGAATGATTCTTTGCTCATATTGATTAATCTATTTGTTCCTTGGGATTAAATACTTTCTTGAGTGCTGACAATACTTCCTGCTTTTCATTTATGACTATACCCTTGAAGCGTGGGTCATGAATTTTGCTTTCATAATCGTTGAGCAGTTGGCTACGTCCGTGCAGGCCAATTTGTACATAGGCATATTGGCTAACGTCTCTGTCCAATAATCCTTGGACTAAATCAACACATTTTTCATTGTCATTAGAAAAGTTGTCACCATCCGAAAAGTGCAGGGGATAGATGTTGTATCTGTCGGGAGGGTAGCGCTCATCAATGATATCCAGCGCTAATTGGTTCGCGGACGAACATTTCGTACCTCCGCCCATACCGCGTTTAAAAAACTGTTCCTCTGTTGATTCGCTTGCTTCGGTATCGTGGGTGATAAATACTATATCGACATTGGGATATTTAGAACGCAGGAATCCCACGGTCCACCAACAGAAGGCACGGGTAATGTATTTCTCGAATTCGCCCATCGAACCCGATATGTCCGCCATCGCAATAACGACTGCGCTGTTTTCGGGCTGCCTCTCGTTCTCCCATGTCCGTACCCGAAAATCCTCTGGCGAAATATTACCAATCTCGGCTTTGCCGGTTTCTATAGCGTTTCTCATCATGTTCTGCATGACAGTGCGGGCGAGGTCGAGATTGTTTGCGCTTCTGTTTTTGCGTACGTCATTAAATACCGCACGATCTGACTCGATTTCCTGGGCACCTTTTGGTTTGATCCTTGGCAGACCGAGGTCGGCGAACACCATAGCTTGAATCTCTTCAATAGAAAGTTCAGTTTCGTAGTATTCTTCACCGGGCTGATCTCCCGCTTCGCCGTCTTCACCGGGCTGCGGTTTTTTGCCAACGACGTCGCCGGGTTTTTCTGAACCATCACCAGAGCCGACGCCTTCTTGTGGTTGCCCATAGCGAAAACGCGGTAGCTCAAGTGAGCGCATCGGTACTTTGATCGTTTTTTTGCTATGCGGATCTGCGGTAATAATCGTACCGTCGCTGACGAGGTTTTCGAGGTTATCTTTGATCGATTCCTTTACCTTTTCATTATGACGCGCTTCATCTTGTGCCCCTCTTCGGTCAAATGACCAATCTTGTCGAGAGACTGAAGTGTACCAATTTTTGGGTGTTTCCATCGTATTACCATTTAGCCTTGCTGTTTCCACCCTTTGCTACGGTGGACTACATTATTATGCTTAAGAACGACTCAGTAGGGTGCCAACGTATCGGATGAGTTCATTGGCACAGTGAGGACAATAGCCTCGTTCTTCGACAAGAGTTCGTTCGACGCCTTTTATGCGCTCTTTTTGATCTTCGTCTGGAACTTTTGAGCTGGTTGTCAATTTGACCATATCTTTGAGGTCGGCAAATAATTTCTTTTCGATTGCTTCTTTTAGCCGTGGGTGTGATGTGTAGTCGAAGGTTCCGCCACGTCTGTATGTTGTTGCCATGCGCATCAGCAGTTCACTTCTAAACTCTTTTTTGCCGTTATCGTTAACGCCAATTTGTTCTTCGATACTGCGCATTAGTTGCTCGTCTGGTGCGAATTCTTCGTCTGTAATTGGATCGAGGATTTTTGATTTATTACAAAATGCTTCGACGTTGTTTAGGTAATTACTACAAAGGCTCTTTGCTGTTTCTTCGTATGAATAGACAAATGCACTTTGGATTTCTTTCTTTGCGGCATCATCGAATGCTTCCTTTACGGTAGCCAAGTCGGCTATTAGTGCTTCCTTGTCATTATCTTTCATGTCGCGAGTATGTGGGTGATAGTCCAAGTTATCGCGGAGTGCGCGGATAGTATCAACCGGAGTTAAGCAGGCACGATCTTGTTTGATGAGTGCCGTCGACAATGAGTCGATGATGTAGCGTGGTGAAATGCCTGACATACCTTCGTTGCTATTTTCATCTTGCAGTTCTTTGATGTCTCGTTGGGTGAGGCCATCGGTTTCTTGACCGTCATAAATCTTTAGTTTTTGCATCTTGCTGTATTTCTTTGATGGACCCAGTCGTGAGAGGACCGAGAATGTAGCGGCTGTTTCTAGTGTGTGTGGGTTGATATGTATCTTTGATTTTTTAACGAGTTCGCTTTGACCGATGAGCTTTTCGTGGATTTTTCGTTCATCTGAAATTCGTAGAGTGTAGGGCACTGGGATTACGACCATACGGTCACGAAGTGCTTCGTTCTTTGGATTCTGCACGTAGCTCATATATTCAGTGAGGTTGGTATGTGCGAGGATTACCTCGTCGGCAGATATATTCGGGAACCTTGGAGCCTTGATCACTCTGTCTTGGCTGAGGTCGAGGAGTGTATACAGGAATCGTTCATCGGATTTGAGCATCTCGACGAACTCCATAACTCCGCGGTTTGCTACGTTGAGCTCCCCGTCAAATCTGTAGGCCCTAGGGTCTGATGCCGAGCCGAATTCTCCTAATTTTGATAGATCAACACTTCCGACAAGTTCTGTGATGTCTTGGGATTTTGGATCTGATGGCTTGAATGTACCGATACCAATTCTGTCTTGTTCGGAAAGTGAGATGCGCTTGATTTGCACATTTTTCAATGCTTCTGAGGTTATGTTATCGCCGCCATAATTTGCTTCACAATGAGGGCATAGGTTGCCTTCGATATTTATGCCATACTCTTCGAGTCCCGGACGTAATCCTTTGGGAATAAGGTGGAGTGGCTCTTCTTGCATTGGACAATCCTCGATTGCATACATAGCCCCTTCGTCAGTTCTTGTGTATTCTTCGATGCCACGCTTCGTGCCATTGACGAGCGTTGACTTACCGCTACCCGGAGGACCTACTAATAGAATTATACGTTTACCGAGCTCTAGTCCTTCGGCGCCTGCATGTAGGATATCAAGAAATCGATTTGTTGCTTTCTCGGCACCGAATAGTGCGTTTGAGCCTGTTGTAAAAAAATCAGGACGTGACGTAACCGCGTTGTAGGCAGTTTGCTGTGATGTCCTCGATATTGAAGGGTTTTCTATAACCATATCTACATATTGGTTAAAGTTTCCTTTCCATTTTAATCGTTCCTGGTCCTTGCTGTAGCGCTCAAATTGCCCGAATACGTTGTTTTCTTTTCCCCGTTCACCCGACATAGCATCCCTCCTAGTCCTTTGATATTTCCACAAATTTGACTGGTTTGTACAACATTATACAGCATAATGTAAATAATAGGTGAGACTTGGATAAAGTAAAGCTAACGGCTAACCGAAGCGCCAAAGAGTCGCGTACTGGGATGATGGCACGGCTATTAAAAGAGCTATTATAATTGCGAACTCATCGTGCATTATTAGGGGTAGACTTGTGATAAAAGCAATAGTAATACGACATAAAAACTGCTATAATATATACAGAATAAATTTGAACAAAGGGGATTCGCGAAATGGATGTAACATTAATGGTCATCGGCGGCATCGCAGTACTTTTGGCGCTGTTTTTGTGGGCTACATATAACGCACTTGTTAAATTAAAGGTCCGTGTCGACGAGGCATGGAGTGATATTACTGTACAGCTGAAACGACGAGCAGATTTGATTCCAAATCTTGTCAAGACCGTCAAAGGCTACGCAAAGCACGAAAAAGGCGTATTCGAAGAAGTAACAAAAGCACGTACCGAGATGCTCGGCGCAAAGACTCCAAAAGATGCAGCTAAGGCTGACAATATGATGACTGATGCACTCAAAAGTATTTTTGCTGTTGCAGAGGCCTATCCTGATCTAAAAGCAAGTAAAAACTTCGGTGATCTACAAGCTGAGCTGGTTGATACGGAAGATAAGGTTCAGGCTGCACGTCGATTCTATAACGGCGGCGTTCGTGATTTGAATACAAAGATTCAATTGTTCCCAAATAATGTATTTGCGAGCATGCTTGGTTTTAAGCAACGTGATTTCTTTGATGTTGATGAGTCAGAACGAGCGACAGTCGACAAAGTAGTTGATGTAGACTTTGATAAGTAATTTTTGAGGAAAAAGTATGTACGGAGCGATTGGCAAAAACAAGCGCAATACTGTCCTAATCATGGCGGCATTTATTGGGCTACTGGGTGCACTAGGTTATGTAGCTAGTTTATATTTTGGCGAGACATCTATTGCGTATTGGGTGATAGGCGGCGCGTTAGTTTATACGGTTATCCAGTATTATGCTGCTGGTAAATTAGCTGTTGCGATGACGGGCGCGCATGAAATTCAAAAAAGGGACAATCCGCGGCTGTATCGGATTGTTGAGAATTTGTCTATTACGACAGGTATGCCGACGCCAAAAATCTATGTCATCGATGATCCTGCACCAAATGCTTTTGCAACTGGGCGAAATCCCAGTAATGCAATCGTTGCGGCGACAACGGGGTTAATGGATATTCTGACTGATCGTGAGCTAGAGGGCGTTATGGCGCACGAGATGGGACATGTCAAAAACTACGATATTCGTGTCAGTATGATTGCGTTTGGTTTGGTGAGTGCGATCGGTATATTGTCGGATATCGCGATTCGTATGATGATATTTGGCGGAGGACGTGATCGTAATTCGAATCCCGTAGTGATGATTGTTGGAGTTGTTTTAATTATTTTGGCTCCAATCATTGCGGCAATGATTCAGATGGCCGTTAGTCGCCAGCGTGAATACCTGGCCGATGCAACGGGCGCGCTAACGACGCGTGATTCCGAAGGCTTGGCGAGTGCTCTAGAAAAACTAAAGAGTCATAGCCAACCGTTAAAGCGACAGAGTTCATCAACTGCGCACCTCTTTTTTAGCAACCCGCTCAAACCGGGATCTTTTTCAAAACTTTTTAGCACACACCCACCACTCGAGGAACGAATTAAACGATTGCACAAAAACGCTAATAAGTTTTAATAGATACTATGCCGACTAAAAAGAAACCAATCAAAAAGCCCGTGAAAAAAACTGCAAAGAAGCAGACGGGTAAAACGGCATGGCAGATTGCTAAACCTTGGATTATTGCTCGCAAGACGGCAATTGTTACACGTGTTCGAAAGTATTTAGCTCGTCGTCCACATCGTTCGTTTCGTTTGACGAAGCGACGTGATTACAAACGTTCCTTCAAGATGCCGGGTTACTGGGCGTTTACAAATTATGTTCGAAAGACTCTCTGGAACAATCGAAAATTATTTGGCGGTATGGTGTTGGTCTATATTGTTGCGATCATCGTCATCGGTGGCTTTGGTGCTCAGGATACATATATAACCCTCAATCAGGCGCTCAAAGATAGTAGCGGTGACTTGTTCCAGGGTAATTTTGGCACAGTTGGGCAGGCTGGATTGTTGTTGGTTGCTACTATCACTCAGGGTTTAACACCTAGCATTACTGAGGCGCAATCAATTTTTGGTGGATTGGCGTTATTCTTTGTATGGTTGGCGACGATATGGTTATTGCGTAACGTCTTGGCTGGACACAAACCAAAGCTGCGTGATGCCCTATACAACAGTGGTTCACCGGTTCTGGCAACTGTGCTTGTCTCGTTTATTATCTTGGTTCAGTTGATCCCCGCCGCCATTGCGCTGATTGCCTATGACGCGGCGCGCGTATCAGGACTTGCCGATAGCGGTATACCTGCGATGCTCGCACTTATTGGCGTCGTTTTGGTCGCGACAGTATCTGCCTATTGGTTAGTGAGCAGTGTTATAGCGTTGATTATTGTGACATTGCCCGGCATGTATCCGGTTAGTGCGATGAGGGCGGCGGGCGATATGGTTGTTGGTCGTCGAATGCGAGTCTTGTTTAGATTATTATGGCTGGGATTTGTTGTTGTTATGACGTGGGCCTTGGTTGTTATTCCTGTGATATTGTTTGATGACTGGCTCAAGGGCGCCGCATCATCGGTGAGTTGGTTGCCATTGGTGCCATTGGTAGTGTTTGGACTCGGTTCGGTAACGGTTGTATTTGCGACAAGCTATATCTACTTGCTGTATCGGAGGATTGTTGACGATGACGCACCTCCCGCCTAAAGAAGTCGTACAACGTGTCGAAAAACTCCGTAATCTCATAAACGATTACCGATACAATTATCACGTACTCGATGAGTCTACGATGAGTGAGGCCGCTGCCGACAGCTTGAAGCACGAGTTGTCGCAACTGGAAGATAAATATCCTCAATTGATTACATCTGACAGTCCGACGCAACGTGTGGCTGGTATGGCGTTGGACAAGTTCACCAAGGTGACACACAAAACGCGTATGATTAGCCTCAATGATGTATTTAATCGCGAGGAAGTCGAGGCATGGGTGGCGCGAATCAACAAGCTATTACCCGGCAAAAAACACGAATTTATTTGTGATATCAAGATGGATGGTTTGGCGTGTGCATTGGTGTATATCGATGGCGTATTAGAGCAAGCGGTGACTCGTGGCGACAGTCGCGTGGGCGAAGATGTGACAATGAATGTTCGTACAATCCAGAATGTACCACTTCGTTTACGCGAAAATCAAAAGTACGCACACATGCTTCGTGGCAGAACGGAAATACGTGGTGAAATCGTCATGCACAAGGCGGATTTTGAAAAATTAAACAAAACTCGCATCGCCGACGGATTACCGGCATTCAAGAATCCACGAAATCTTGCGGCGGGTACAATTCGTCAGTTAGATCCGCAGTTAGTCTCACGGAGACCTTTGAATTTTGTTGGATACGATGTATTGCGTGATAACCCCGACGACGTGCCGACAAATGCAATTGGCTATGACATGATGAATCGTATTGGAATTACGACGAGTCGTAAGACGCGAGTATCAACGAGTATCGACGACGTCATGAGGTATGTGGATGAGCTAGGAGCAATACGAGAGAATTTTGTATTTAATACTGACGGTGTCGTGGTAAAAGTAAACGATCGAGTACAATTCGCCGATTTGGGTATCGTTGGCAAGACGCCGCGTGGAGCTGTTGCATACAAATATGCCGCCGAAGAAGCGACAACAATCGTTAAGGACATAGTTATTAGTATTGGACGTACAGGCGCTGCAACACCAGTTGCGGTCTTTGATCCAGTTGATGTCGCTGGTACCACAGTACAACATGCAAGTTTGCACAATGCGGACGAGATTGCACGTCTGGATGTGCGTATTGGTGATACGGTTATTATCTTCAAAGCAGGTGATATTATTCCCCAAGTTCAGAGTGTGGTCCGTGAACTTCGCCCAAAGACAGCAAAGCAATTCCAGTACGAACGGGCTCTTGCCGAGCAGTATCCAGAACTACAGTTTGAGCGTCTAGGTAAAGATGTCGTCTATCGCGTCAAAGGTTCATCGAGCGATTTAATTCTCAAACGTTCAGTTGAATATTATGCCTCAAAGGGCGCGTTGGATATTGATACTTTGGGCGAGAAAAATGTCGTCGCACTTGTCGATGCGGGACTCGTAAAGGATGTTGCTGATATTTATACTTTAACCGTTGATGACTTGCTCAAACTGGAGCGGTTCGCTGATATTTCTGCCAATAAACTAGTTGATGCAATTCAAGCAAAGAAAAACCCGCCACTCGAAAAGTTTATTTTGGGGCTAGGTATTCGTCACGTAGGCGCACAGACTGCTATTGATTTGACTGATGCATTTCATTCGATCGATAATCTCGGCAAGGCAACTATCGAGACACTTTCGCGTATCGAGGGTGTTGGGGTTGTCGTCGCCGAATCAATTGTGGCGTGGTTTGCCGATCCCGACAATATAGCGTTACTCGAGAAGTTTGAGAAGCAAGGTGTGAAACCGCAATATCTAAAGAAATCAGGCGTCCTGGCTGGACAGAGTTTTGTTGTCACTGGTAGCTTGGAGTCAATGGGGCGTGATGTCGCTGCTGACAAGATTCGTGCGCTTGGTGGGACGTTTCAAACATCGGTCGCCAAAGACACTACCTATCTCGTTGCTGGCGGCAAAGTAGGTGCATCAAAATTGGAAAAAGCACGAAGCTACGGGACGAAGATTATTGACGAACAGGAGTTACTCGGAATAATAGGCGCATGAACACGTAGGCTATAGCATTTTGGTCTGATATACTGGGGACATGTCAAATGCTGCGATTTCTGCGAAGGGTCTTATTGTCAACAAGGGCAAGCAGTGTATTCTCAACCAATTAGATTTTATAGTAAAACCAGGAACGGTGACCGGTTTGATTGGTCCGAGCGGTAGTGGCAAGACGACGTTGATGCGCTCGATTATTGGCGTACAAAAATACAAAGGTGAACTACAAGTTTTGGGCAAAGCGGCGGGCCACAAGGGACTCCGTAGGTCTATTGGGTATGTGACACAAAGCCCTGCCGTGTATCTTGATTTGACGGTTGAACAAAATCTGCGTTATTTTGCCACGCTTGTTCGTTCGGACAAGATGGACGTCAAGCATGTTATTGATACCGTTCATCTGACAAATCAGCGCAAACAAATCGTTGGTAGCTTGTCTGGTGGTCAAATGGCCCGCGTCAGTCTGGCGGTCGCGTTACTCGGTCGGCCAGAGTTGTTAGTACTCGATGAACCGACGGTCGGGTTAGACCCGGTATTGCGCAATGAATTATGGGATTTATTTACAGAACTGGCTGCTCAGGGTCGAACGCTGTTGATTTCTAGTCATGTTATGGATGAAGCTGCTCGATGTGAGAATTTGTTGTTGCTACGGGATGGCAAATTGTTATGGCGCGATTCACAAAAGAAATTATTAGCAGCAACAAAGAAGCGTGAAGTCGGTGATGCTTTCATTACGATGATTCATGCTGCCGAGCGTGCCGAAAAGATGAAAGTGGGCAAACAATAATGTATCACGTTCATGCCACTGTAGGGACGATGCTACGTATATTGCGTCAGCTATCGCATGATCACCGCACGGTAGCAATGATATTTTTGGTGCCAATTATTTTGCTGTCGCTATTGCGATGGATGTTCGACGAAAACTTGATGGTATTTAATCTATTAGCACCAGCTCTACTCGGTGTATTTCCATTTGTAATCATGTTCATTATTACCAGTGTTACAACGCTACGCGAAAGAACAGGTGGCACAATGGAGCGTTTGATGGCAATGCCTATTGGCAGGCTAGATTTGGTGCTAGGGTATATGCTAGCGTTCGGTCTGTTGGCGGTTGTTCAGGCGGTTTTGGCGAGCGCAGTATTGCTATGGGGCCTCGGTCTCGAGATAGAAGGTCCAGCGTGGTTTTTGGTAACTATGGCGGTATCTGATGCTTTATTGGGAACTGCCTTGGGTATTTTTGTTAGCGCATTTGCACGGACAGAATTCCAAGCGATACAGTTTATGCCAGCCTTGATACTGCCACAATTCTTGCTGGGTGGTCTGATACTGCCTCTGGATCGTATGCCGGCAGCGTTAGAAATTACTGCGTATTTCTTGCCACTAACGTACGCCATACATGCTTTGCAGACGGTTGTCAGTAACGTTGATATTACGGGCGAAGCATGGCGTGATTTATTTGTAGTCCTTGGTTTTGCCGTTGCTGCAATTGTGTTTGGTGCATTGACACTGCGTCGCAGAACACGATAGATACCTGCAGTTTTCGGTGTTTATCGGATAGACATGAAAATTAAAATGGCCGTGCCCTCTCTTGGTGGAGGGGACACGGCCATGTTTGGCTGGAAGGGTGGACTAACGAATGCTGCGTGCGACCCGTCGAAGTGGCAGATGCGCCATAATCCAAGACGCAACTGCAGCAGCTAGTGTCAGGAGTACGATCATTCGCAGGACTGATAGTTCTTCCCCGTCGGCTGGATCTAGGAAACTATAGATATAGTCACCAGTTACGTTGCCGTATATAGCTAGTACATAGACCGCGTATACTAACGGGTAGATCAACCAGGTGGTTGTGGTTGCATATGGAATGCGCCATGCGGGCCTGTGCCACCAGAACCAGCTAACGACCATAAAGATCGGGATGACCTGGTGCATGACGTGATGGTCGAACATTACCGCGGGGTCTGCGTTGTTTAGCAACACGGCATATACTACACCCGTCACTATCATGTACAGCGTCGCGGCACCGCGTAATAAATCGATGCTTCGAGACTCAACTCCCTTCCAAATTGTGATGGTACTTGCCAGAAGCGCGACGACTGCGGTGAGAGTGCTCTGGTACGTGAAATGTGACCAGAGATTCACGAGATCGAGCTCGTCGCGTTGCCAGCGCACGATGACTTCTTGCGCTAGTGCATACAGACCGAGTAGCCCGAAGAATCCTTCGAAAATCGCTACCCAGCCCATCCTCGTTTTTGGCATCGTAAACTCCTGAGGTCGGGAAAATCTTACATACATATAATACCATTTTTACATAAATATATCAATATTTAACAGATTGAGTAATGCATTTGCCAGCGGAATTGTGAAAAATTGGTATACTGATATGATGAAGAAAAGAGCAAAAAAGACCGGCGTTACTATTGTTGGTGTTTTTGTCCTGCTCGCCGGTATTATTATGATTCCGTATCCGGGTCCAGGTTGGGTAACGGTATTTCTCGGTTTAGGAATTTTGTCTACGGAATATGCTTGGGCGAAGCGATGGCTGGATTATGCAAAGAGTAGATATGATGCGTGGGAGGCTTGGGTGAAGCGACAAAACGGTGTTGTAAAAGCAATTTTTTGGCTACTGACGGCGGCAATTGTTGTTGTGACTATATGGCTGCTCAACGGTTATGGGATTATGAACGATGTTTTGGGACTTGGCTGGGACTGGGTGCGCTCTCCGCTACCATTCTTTAATTAGATAAAGGAAAAGCCCAGGTCGAAACCTGGGCAATCCTGTTGAGCGGTAGCTCCTCTCTGACTATAGTTCTTTGAAGTTGAACTCTCGCGTGTTGATTCGACGCATTTGCAACCAGTATTCTGACGCGAGGCGAGGGTATAATACCCTGTTAACTCCGTGCTCGTCTGTATACCAGCTGTTGCATCCACCGACATCCCACACGGTGCCTTGCAACTTTTTTTGCACCCATTCGTTCCAGCTGTCTTGTGCTGTGCGTTTGGGTACGACCGTTTTGCAGTTACGCTTGATGGTTTCGTCGATCAGTTGCGTGACGTATCCGATTTGCGACTCGATCATGAATACGACCGAATTGTGTCCCAGGCCGGTGTTCGGACCGAGTAGAAAGAACAGGTTTGGCATGTCTGCGACAGTTACGCCACGATGTGCTTGCACTCCCTCATTCTTCCAGCGCTTGGTCAGTTCGACGTCATTGATACCCTGGATCCTCGGAAAGACGTTCGGGTCCGCAACGTGGAATCCGGTTGCCCAGATCACGATGTCGACGTCACGCTCCGTTCCGTCAGCTGACACGATACCTTTTGGTGTGAACCGTTCGATATCGTCGTCAATCAACTGAGTCTTGGGATTAGCAATTGCCGGATACCAACCATTGCTCTTGAGTAGGCGCTTACACGCCAGTGTCCAGTTCGGCGTCAATTGCCTTTGCAGGTTTTCGTCGTCGATAGAGCGGTTGATGTTCCAGCGTGCCAATTTTTCCAAGGTCTTCAGGGCATAGGGCTGACGCGTCATACCCAAGCCGAGAAGTTCCTGTATCCAAAAGACATCGTAACGCAGTGACCGTCGGGCTCCTGGAACCTTTTCCAGGACAAATCTGGTGAGTCGTCCGTAATTCCAGTTGAAATTGGGAATAACCCATGGCGCCGTTCGCTGGTACAGGTGTAGCTCGGCGACATCATCAATGATCTCGGGTACGAGTTGAATCGCACTTGCACCGGTTCCGACGACAGCTACACGCTTGTTTGTCAGATCGACGTTGTCCCAGCGAGCAGTGTGAAACGCCGCTCCTTCGAATTTATCGAAGTCCTCGAACTGTGGAATCTGAGGGATGTTGAGTGCGCCGATACCCGATACAATGAATTGCGTATCGTAGTAGTTTCCGCTAGTCGTGAAGACGCGCCAGTTCTTTTTGACGTTATCCCACTCTGCGGATTCGACGCTCTCACCAAACCGTATGTGCGGTTGGAGGTTGTGTCGATCGACGACCTCGATCAGATATGCACCGATTTCATCCCAGCTCGAGTAGAGCCGTTTCCATGGATGCGGCTCGTCCGAGAACGAGTAGAACTCGGTCGGAATGTCGCATGCACATCCGGGATACCGATTTAGAAACCACGTACCGCCTGGAGTAGTCGACTCTTCGAGCACCAGAAAATCCGTCATTCCTCGTTTTTTCAAGGTTTTGGCCATACCGATGCCCGAGAATCCGGCACCGATGATGAGCGTTTGCGTACTCACGGGCCTGACTGTAGTCATAATAGGAACTCCTCTTTTGGGGTGTATATCCCATCTCACAGGATGGTGATATTATGCATCCGATTACTACACAAGTCAATAATATTAGATAGTCAACTCATAAATTGTTGCTACAAAAACAAACACCTCCGAAATGGAGGTGTTTGCTGGTGAAGGTCGCGTATTATCGACGATCTTCTTTTGGTCGAGCAAGGCTGACGTTGATTTCTCGTCCGTCAAGATCCCTACCGTTCAGCTGATCAATAGCTTTTTGGTTGTCGTCATCGTTTTCGAATTCAACAAATCCAAAGCCCTTTGATCGGCCTGTTTCTCGGTCAGTGATGACACGCGCACTAGAGACGGGACCAACTTGCTCGAAGTGAGCTTTTAGGCCGTCGTCAGTTGTAGCGAATGCTAGGCTGCCGATGAATAGATTCTGTGTTGCCATTTTGAATATATACTTCTCTTTGGTTACTTATTAGTGTCAGATCGACCATTGCAGACTTACTAATGTACTCAAAGAGGAACATGTATTCTGTATGCTTCTGAACGAATCTATTTAACCACACTGAAAAATTATTGCAAGGATAAGCGTAATAAAGCGATGACAGCTAAAGCGACAAATATGAAGTTTAACAGGGCTGGTTGGAAGCTTCGCTTGCGATATGAAACAATTGCAACAAATGCGGCCCCGACGAGTATCATGACGTGATATTCCCATGATTCACTATGTATGAAACCAGAGGCAAGCAAGAAATAGCTACCCAGAACCAGGACAACGCCAATCCAGCCCGCAATTTCAATAATTGTATTTATATGTCTTTTATCTATCATTTAGATTCTCCAGTTGTTTTTGAGTGTTGAGTAGCTGCTTCGACCGCTGACTCGAAATCGACGCAATCTTTTACCAGGTCCCACTGAGAGTGTTCAAAGGAGCCATTGTTGCTATTATCGGATCGCCAATTGAGACGATAGTAGGGTAGCGTTGCCAGGGGGTCGTTGCTGCTCGTATAGTTAATTTCCCAGATAACATATTGTTTATCGCTATACCAGCAGTTCCACGAGCGCATGCCCGTCATATCTGTCTCTATTCCGTGGTGCTCGGTGAATTCAAGCATCTCTGGTTCAGAGCTGTTGTCGTATCCGGACTGTCCGAGTATTTCCATACGAACTCCTTATTATATTTGGTGGAGATACAGGGACTCAAACCCTGGACCTCTGCCATGCCATGGCAGCGCTCTATCAGCTGAGCTATATCCCCATGCGGGCTAAGTATAACAAAGTCTCATTCTAGTCACTAGGGACCACTGATACAGATTTCAATCCAAATTAGTTTTCAAATGAACCTGTCACCCAGTCGAACTCGGATTGCCAATTACGTGTACCGCAAGCAAATCCTGGACTTTTGGGATGAGGGTTGCCACTAGTTTCCATATCTTTAACCCCAAGAACAAAGTAGCCGCCTTTTGTAGAGTCACAGCCAGCGCTACCTGCACCATAGCGATAGTAGTTGTAAACCTTGCCATCGTGAGTTACTCCAACGGGCACGTTAACGGGGTCAACGGGTATGGCGCCACCTACGATGCCCTGTGTTCTTAATACGCTCAAGAATTGATCCGGGTTAATTCCACTCGTTTCGTAGCCACTTACGGTGTTGCTATTCGCACTTGGAAAGCGTCCGAATTGGACATTGTACAGCATTAGCGCTTTTACTATTGATTCCATGTCCTGCTGTCGACGAGTATCTCTTGCGTTGGTAGTGATGCCTGTGTACGCAACAGTGACGATTGCTGCAAGGATGCCGATTACAACGACGACTATCAAGAGTTCAACAATGGTAAAACCTTTATAGCGCACTCTGTTCATATGCAAAGTATAACATTATAAACATAAGCGATTAAAGTTCAAGCGCATCCCGTTGCTATTCGAAAAATGAGACACGGCTTAGATCACTCCCAACAAAAACACCTGCCGCCAAGGCAACGACAGGTGTTTAAAATTTTATTTCTGACTGTTTGTTGAATCTATGAAATAACCCGTCGGTTATTCGCGTGCACGAACGGCTTGCGCCAATCCGACTGATCCAACGACAAGAGCGTAAAGGCCGAGTACCCAGACGAAATCTAATCCGTCTGCCACTGGATAACGCCACAACATGACGCCGGCAACTACACCGACAACACCTGCGACGACCCATAGCCAACGATGATCGCTGTCACGGGTAAAGAACCCGGCAACGTACAAATCGGCTACGCCCTTTGCCAGAACAACCGCGCCTACGAGGACGAGGAATGCACTGAGCTCTATTGCTGGTTCGCGAACTAGGTAGACACCTGCGCCTACCATGACCATACCGACAACGAGCGAGAACCACCAGGAACCGCTTTTGCCGAGGTCACGGAAGCCGTGTACCAATTCGACGACGCCGACTACGGATACGTAGACGGCAAATAGTAATACGAGGCTGGCCAATTCCAACCCTGGGAAGAACAATGCAAAGACTCCAAACAATACTGCTGCGAGCCCCTGCAAAACGAATAGCCCCCAAAGGTGACTATCCACATACTCTGTTACGTTAGTATTCATACTCCCTCCAATTTGCCTTGTGGCGCTCATTGTACACCAATAAGCATAAGAAGTAAAGAAACAACACGAAACTACCCTCTGAAAAGAAGGTAGTTATGGCTGTTGCGCGCCCACCCGGGGCGGGTGGATTTACGTGGTGGAATGTTTGTTTCCGCGCAAACGGGTCGCCCCAATTGCGCACCAGCACTAAGCATATTATGCATAAACACTTTGAAAAGCACAAGCCTTTTAGTGGTGTTGTGTTGATTATATGAGTAGATTAAACTTTAAACATGACATATGAAAATTTTCAGCCGGATGATATCTATG
>CAMPEU010000015.1 GCA_946804195.1 uncultured Candidatus Saccharibacteria bacterium
TGCTTGCACCCTACGTATGACCGCGGCTGCTGGCACGTAGTTAGCCGGTGCTTATTCATGAGTTACCGTCATATTCTTCACTCATAAAAGCAGTTTACGACCCGAAGGCCTTCATCCTGCACGCGGCGTTGCTCCATCAGGCTTTCGCCCATTGTGGAAGATTCCTTACTGCTGCCTCCCGTAGGAGTCTGGACCGTATCTCAGTTCCAGTCTGACTGATCATCCTCTCAGACCAGTTAACGATCGTAGACTTGGTGAGCCATTACCTCACCAACTATCTAATCGTACGCAGGCCACTCCCAAAGCGGATAAATCCTTTAATCCGAAGACCATATGCGGTATTAGACACCGTTTCCGGTGCTTATCCCTCACTTTGGGGCATGTTCCTACGCGCTACTCAGCCGTCCGCCGCTCGTGTACCCCGAAGGGCCTTACCGCTCGACTTGCATGTATTAGGCACGCCGCCAGCATTCATCCTGAGCCAGGATCAAACTCTCCATAAAATTGATACTTATAGCGTATCAAGCTCAAATAAACTGACGATGATATTGCACAACTAAATTGTCAATGTGCTAAACCATCTGTTCAACTCGCATTCGTTGGATGTTGCCTTTGTGTCTATTCAATAAACTGGCAATCAGACTGATATTCATCATACCTCTAAAATTGATTACCGTCAAGAAGATTTTTATTTTGTAATTAAAAAGACGCCCAAACCAACGATAAGTCCAATTAACGCACCTACTGCTACCTCGAGAGGTTCATGGCCCTTGGCAGCCCGTGGTGAGCGTACCTTGCTCTTTTGTTCCTTGATGAGCGCCTGGATTGCCTCTCCCTGCTCACCTGTTGATCGACGTACCATGAACGCATCATACATAACAATTGCCGCAAATAAAGTGACAAGTCCAAAGACCGCACTATCTATACCATCCCTAAGACCAATAATGCTCATCATGGCAATAACGGACGCACTATGACTACTCGGCATACTACCGGATGTGTATAGTTGCCTGTAATCAATAGGTCCGCTACTACGAACACTGTTGATGAGAAACTTACTTCCTTGTGCCGCCACCCACGCCAAGACTATCGCCAATAGGTACGGAGAAAAGTCCATTTATTTATCTCCGCTCTCTTCTTGATCAACTTCTGGCCCCTCATCAGACATCAATCCCAACGACGAAACAGCATCTCCATCACCAAGCTTCATAATTCTCACGCCTTGCGTCGTCCTTCCAAGTGTAGGGATATCCTTGAGACCAACTCTAATCGTTTGACCTTTATTGGATATTAGTAGCACTTCACCCGCAGTATCCTCGATAGTGCGTACACTGATAATGGGGCCCGTCTTTGCTGTTACGACCGCCGCCTTTATGCCGACTCCACCTCGTTTATGACTTGGGAAATTAGCGACTTTCGTAGCCTTTCCATAACCCTGCTCACTCACAACTAGTAGACTACGACCATCCTCTGTTGCAATATCCATACCTACCACGTGATCATTAGGTCGCAGACGAACACCACGAACACCACGAGCCGAACGACCCATTGGACGAGCATCCTTCTCGTTAAATCGTATAGCTTGACCGGCGGATGTTGATATTATGACATCATTATCACCCGTTGTTTGCTTTATCCATCTCAATTCATCGCCATCATCCAACTTAATCGCAATCAAACCGTTTGTACGAATATTCGCATAGTCCTTGAGGGGGGTTTTCTTAACAGTACCCTTAGAGGTCGCCATAAAGAGATAGCCTTCTTCGCTTGCTCCCTTTTCGTGACGAATAATTGATGTAATTTTCTCATCAGGTTGCATTTGTAAAAGATTAACTGCTGCTACGCCTTTTGCGGCAAGACTTGCAGCCGGAACTTCGTACGCCTTAAGCCTAAAGACCCGTCCACGATTAGTAAAGAACAATAAGAAATCATGGGTTCGTGCGGGAATAAGTTGATCAATGATATCCTCTTCCTTTGTCGTCATACCACGCTTACCTTTACCGCCCCTATGCTGACGACGATATTCGCTAACGAGCGTTCGCTTAATGTAGTTCTCCGTGGTAAGCAGGATAACGCTTTCTTCGTCAGGAATTAACTCTTCATCGCTAAACTTGCCAAGTTCATGGTTAATAATCTGACTACGACGCGCATCGCCATACTTTTCCTTCATTTCTAGTAGCTCTGTCTTGATAATCTTGAGGATTTCCTTCTCGTCGGACAAGATACCCTCTAATTTCTTAATAAGCGCAAGTAGTTCTCTGAGCTCTTCCTCGATAGCCTGACGCTCGAGACCGGTAAGGCGACGCAACTGCATAGCGAGAATCGCCTTTGCCTGGATCTCGGTCAATTTAAACTTTTTGATCAAGTTTACTTCTGCTTCTTCGCTCGTTTTACTCGCGCGAATAGTCTTGATAACTTCATCGATCTGATCGAGAGCAATCTTGTATCCTTCCAGGATATGTGCTCGATCCTTTGCTTTCTGTAGCTCAAATTCGGTACGTCGACGCACAACTATCTGTCGATGCTTAATATACTCATCTAGAATCTCTCGCAAACCAAGAACTCGGGGCTGAATACCATCAATCAGTGCCAGCATATTGTAATGGTAGGCAGTCTGCAATGAAGTCTGTTTAAACAGCTGATTTAAGACCTTCTTTGGGTATGCGTCTTTCTTTAATTCAATAACGACTCGAACGGTACCGCGGGCTGACTCATCACGAATATCATGAATGGTAATTTTCTTGTCTTTGTGTAGGTCGGCAATCTTTTCGATGAGTGTTGCTTTATTTACACTATAAGGTACCTCTGTAATAATAATCTGATGACGACCTTTTGCTGTTTCTTCAATTTCTGCAACAGCACGAATTACAACACTTCCCCTACCCGTCTGGTAAGCCTGCTTCATTGGAGCGCCGCCATAAACAATAGCACCTGTTGGAAAATCAGGACCCTTCACATGCTGCAGCAAATCCTCGATTGTCGCGTCTGGATTATCGATCACTTCAACTGTTGCGTCAACCAACTCCCCTAGATTATGGGGCGGGATGTTCGTCGCCATACCAACTGCAATACCGATCTGTCCATTGAGCAATAAGTTCGGAACTTTTGCAGGTAATACAACCGGTTCTTGTTCGCTTCCATCAAAATTATCACGAAAATCGACGGTTTCTTTGTCAATATCAACCAACATCTCATCGGCAATTTTCGCCATCCTGGCCTCTGTATAACGCATTGCGGCTGGTGGATCACCGTCCATAGACCCAAAGTTACCCTGCCCCTGAATAAGCATATAACGCAAAGACCAGTCTTGGGCCAAACGAACCATTGAATCATAAATAGCACTGTCGCCATGTGGGTGAAACTTACCCATAACGTCACCGACGATACGTGCTGACTTCACAAACTTCGAGGCCGAACGATTTCCGTTTTGATTCATTGAGTATAAGATACGACGGTGCACGGGTTTAATACCGTCACGCACATCAGGCAAGGCACGATCAATAATAACGCTCATAGAGTATCTAAGGAAACTATCCTCCATGACGTTTTCGAGTGTTCGATCTTCGATAACACGCGAATGCGTAGGTGTTACTAGGATTTCTGCTTCTTGTTGTGTATTATCATCTTCCATATCTATACATCCAATTCCTCTAGGTCTAGGTCACGAGCACGTGACTGAATAAAGCTCTTGCGCAACTGTACCTCATCGCCCATCAACTTGGTAAATATCGCATCCGCGCGTTCAGCATCCTCTACCATAACTTGTATTAATACTCTGTTTTCCGGATTCATTGTTGTTTCCCATAACTGATCCGCATCCATTTCACCCAGACCCTTAAAGCGAGAGATGGTTACACCCGCCTGCTTGACTAGGTCTTTGCTATCGGCAATCTGTAAACCTTTTTCGACTTTATCTGCAACGATCTCTTTTAAAATACGATCACGTTCTTCATCATCATATGCATACGATTTCTTTTGGCCCCTATTGATACTGTACAGCGGAGGTTTGGCAAGATACACATGTCCGCCATCAACAACTTCCCTCATATATCGGAATAAAAAGGTTAACAGCAGTGTCGAAATGTGGCTACCGTCAACATCGGCATCGGTCATAATAATCAAACGGTGATAACGAAGGCCATTCATATCAAATGAATCACCGATACCAACACCGAGTGCCTTGATGAGGCTCACAATTTCGTTATTATTGAGCATTCGATCCAAGCGCGCCCTCTCGACATTCAATACCTTACCCCGAAGAGGCAAGATTGCTTGCGTTTTACTATCGCGACCGCTCTTCGCTGATCCGCCGGCCGAGTCACCCTCGACGATATAAATTTCGGAATCAGCAGGATTTTTACTACTACAATCAGCCAACTTACCGGGAAGACTCATTCCATCCAAGGCGCCTTTTCGAATAATGTTGTCCCTAGCGGCACGCGCCGCCTTTCGAGCACGAGCTGCTAAAAGTGCCTTGCCAACAATCTTCTTTGCAACGGATGGGTTTTCTTCTAGATAATAGGCAAAATACTCGTTCATTACCTGTTCGACATAACGACGAACTTCCGGGTTGCCAAGCTTGTTCTTTGTCTGGCCCTCGAATTGTGGATCCGGAAGCTTGACCAAAATAATTGCCGTCAATCCTTCACGAATGTCGTCACCGGTCAAATTATCTTCTTTTTCCTTAAGCAAGCTAGATTTGCGAGCGTAGTCGTTAATGACACGAGTAAGCGCAGTACGAAATCCAACCAAGTGCGTTCCACCATCGGGGGTCAAAACGTTGTTTGCAAATGGCTTAACCAACTCAACAAACGTCTCGTTATACTGCACGGCTACTTCAACCATTGAATCTTCTACTTGTTTCTCGACATAAAAAACATTGTCGACTAGTACGTCCTTGCCAATATTGAGGTGTTTCACGTAACTCTGTATACCACCTTCGAAATAAAAGGCGGCTCGGTCTTTCGTTCGCTCATCACGCACTGAGGTATATATGCCCTTAGTCAGGTATGCTTGATGTCGAAGATAATCAACGACCCATTTGTAATCAAAATCGATACCTTCTTTGAAAATAGTAGCATCCGGATAGAAAGTAATACTCGTACCAGATGGTCGATCTGTTTTACCGAGTTTTTTCAGCGCTAATTTTGTCTCTCCTTGCTCGAACTCCATCCGGTAGAGCTGGTCGTCCTTAACGACCTCTGCAATCAAGCGACTCGATAATGCATTGACGACACTTGAACCAACGCCGTGCAGACCAGATGAAACCTTATAGCCTCCTCCTCCGAACTTACCGCCAGCATGAAGGACGGTTAATACCGTTTCAAGAGTACTAAGCCCTGTCTTTTCATGTTTATCTACAGGGATACCTCGTCCATCATCTGTAATGGTCATACCCCCGTCTTCGAGAATAGTGACATCGACACGAGTTGCAAAACCTGCAATTGCTTCGTCGATCGAATTATCTGCTATTTCCTTAATAAGGTGGTGTAGGCCATCGTATCCGGTGCTACCAATATACATTCCTGGACGCTTACGAACAGGCTCCAGTCCTTCGAGTACTTGGATCTGAGACGCATCATAGGCATCAGCATTCTGTTTTTTTGCCATTTTCCCTCACAGCTTGAGCTTTTCAGCCATTTACATTTCTTTCATTATACGTCAAAACTATTGACCATTCAAGCACTTGTGTTGTTTGTACCTCTTATGCTAATCTATAGGAGAGGAAATCTAAAAAATAAAAATCGTGTTCCGTAAACTTGTTTCAAATCTTCCCTACAGCCCCGCCCTTATTGCGGACGTTGGTTTCTATGCAAAACGCTTAAAACAAGAAAATGCGACCCACCGTACAGCACTCGTCTTTGCGTCCCTCGCTATCCTTATCCAATCAATAGCAGTGTTTTCCCCGCCCGAGTCAGCAAATGCATCGAGCGAACAAGATCTCATAAGAGGTGGCGTGAGTAGTCTTGACGACTTCTTGTTACGCTATGATCGAAATGAAGAAGATATCAAAGACATCTACAGTACAGCAGGTGTTACGAGAAGTGAGATTCTAGCAGCTACTGAGAAAAAAATAACGGTCACTAGCGATATGTACACGATGAGTAGATTCGGTCAGCTCAGTTCTTCGCAAAAAGAAATCGGCATGTCATATCAAAAAAGCTCAGGCGGTAACGGTACTCGCTACTTCAGTCCGCTCACTTCTATTACGAATGTAGGCTCACATTTCCAGGGATGGAGTGGTACATCTGCAAATCTAGGGTGGTTTGCAATTATTAAATCAAGTGGTAGCTTAGCAACCAAGGGCGTACCAACATCTATTAACCCCGCGAGTGCAGCGGGATCATCGGCAACAAGAGACATAACCGCAAAAAATCTAACACAAAAAATTAGTGGTGATAATTTTATTGCAAAACCAAACGATAAAATATCCTACACTATCAAACAGACGAATAATACATCAGAAACAGTAGTAGCCCCATTTAGCATCCGCCTGACTGATGCGCTCGAATATTCCCTACTCTATAGCGGCGGCGGAGGTGCGTTTGATGCAAAAACACACACATTATCTTGGCCTAGCGTCAATCTCGAATCAAACGAATCCCAAATCAGATTCTTTATCATACAGATGCTACCCGAAATACCCGTAACGGGTGTGGGGCTCAGTAATCCAGCTTCATATGATTGCTCGCTATCATTAGTATTTGGCAATGTAGCAAAAAATTCAGTTGATTGTCCTCCCGTAAAAGACGTCGAGGGCTTCCTCGGACTATTTCCCTCCGCCGGAACGGGTATCAACATTGGTTTCTCCATCGTTCTTCTTGGGGTCATAATATACTTCTATATACGAACACGTCAGCTCAAAACAGAGATCAGAGTGGTGAGACATAACTTTAACACAGGAACGTTCTAATCTACTGGTAAGTTTATGGGTGAAAAAGATAATCAAACAATAAGCAAGCAAGAACACGTACATAGCGCAGAGCAATTCGATGAATTCGCCGCTGAACAGCAAGAAGCTATGCGTGATCGTATAGAGCGAGCAGAGCTCGCGAGCAGGGAAAATCATGAGAATGAAGGAGATGCGCACCATGAAGCTTCTAGTCTAGCCAAAGAAGCTGACGAAAAAAAACGAAAAATAATCAATGAAACACGCTTTGAAAAGCAAAAAAACAAAGGTGCACCCTCAAAAAAACAATTGAACGAAAGCTTTAATAATCAAATAAAAAATATCCGTGATGAGCTAGGGCTCGGTGGTAAAATCACAAGCAAAATCATCCACAACCCCGTGATCGAGGCCATAAGTGACTTCGTTAGCTCAACCCTAGCCCGTCCTAATGCGCTACTCAGTGGCAGCATTACCGCATTTATTACTGTAACTGCGCTCTACTTCCTTGCCAGACATTACGGATTTCAGTTGTCTGGATTCGAGACGATTGCCGCATTTATTGTTGGCTGGTTCGTGGGAACTCTGTACGATTATCTAAAATCTATCTTTCGGAAGCGCAAATACTAATACCTACCTAAGCCGGACACTTACCTCGTCTGAATCAGGCGTCTTCGTGTTGGGTTTTTGCGCATTATCCTGCGTTAGCACCTCCGGTGCAGGTGCTGATTGCTGAGATTGTGCTATCACAGGCGGTTCAGGGGCGACAGATTGTTGACGAGGGGCCGAAGCTGCCGATGGCGCCACAAATGGCTGCTGGGATGCCTGTGGTGATGTTTGTGGCGAAGGAAACTGTGGAGCAGCCGTCGTAGCCGTGTGAGCTTGATGAGGTACGAATGGTCCTCCCTGCGGTGCACCACCAGGACGATTCAAGGGCGCGGGTTGAGGGCCGGATGCTTGTTGAGGATTCGTAGTAACCTTTTGACGCTTAGCTAGCCATTCATCAAGGAACGACCCGCCTCCACTCTTTGGTGGCGGTGGCGGACCAGCAGGTCTACCGTTTGCAAAGCCTTGAGGCGGCGGTGCGCCTGGCGGTAGCGATCGGGATAGCGACGGCGATTGCGGCGGCTCTAAGCGCGTAAAAATCTCTTTTTCAATTACAGCCCGTGCAAACCCGTACTTCGTCGCAGACAGACGTTTCATTGCGTCACCCAACTGATTATTGGTCTGCGTCATCGGAGGAAGCAAGGTCATACTAAATGGCGGTGAAGGTACATTGTTAATCATTACGGATGCGATAGACTGAAAGTTTGGTAGCTTCGTTAAATCTTCTGCATCAAAAACAGGCTGAAACTTCTTTACCATCAATTCAGCATCGGTGACACCTATGCGACCGCTTATCACCGAACCTACGTTACCGATGATTGCTTCGCGAATCTTATCAGTCAACTGTGTCATAAACTGATTACCAAGTACGAGATTCAGACGATATTTACGAGCCTCAGACAAAATTGATTCAAAGCTCTCTGTGGCGAAATTCTGAAACTCGTCAACGAACAAACAAAAATCCTGTCTCTGCTCTTCTGGTATATGCGCCCTACCCATAGCCGCTGCCTGAAATTTCATCACAAATATCATACCGAGTAGTTTTGAATTCAACTCGCCCATCTTGCCCTTAGATAGATTTACGAGGAGAATCTTCTTGCCATCCATCACATCCCGAATATCAAACCCGCTCTTTGTTTGACCCATAATATTGCGCATCATCGTATTACTCAAAAATGGACCAAACTTACTGACGACCCAACTCGTAACCTCTCCCGCCTCGTTCGAACGTTGTGATGCAGGATATTCCTTAGTCCAAAAGTCCAATACATTTCTATCTTTTACATATTTCAATTTCGACTTCATAAATGCCTCGTCAACAAGTAGTTTTGGAATGTCGATAAAAGTTCCGCCTTGTGGATCAGCCATCAAGAGCAACGCACAGTTTCGAAATATGTGCTCAAGTCTTGGACCAACAATACCCGTATGACCAGGGTCGTACAGGCTATAGAGCATATTGATCGACTCTTGGACTAAAAAGTCTTTTTGATCCTCATTGTCGAATTCAAAGAGGTTGAGCCCAATTGGATTCTCGAGATCACCTGGATTGAAATAAATCACATCTTCGACGCGTTCCTTGGGAACGTTAGCGAGTAAATCTTCAACAGCGTCACCATGCGGATCAATATACGCGAATCCCCTACCGTCGTGCATATCCTGATAGGCAAGATTCGTCAAAAAGCCCGTCTTACCCACACCAGTTTGACCGATAATATATGTATGACGACGACGATCATTTTCAGTTAAACGAATCTCTTTCTTGATTCCACGAAACTCATTCACACCGAGCAACAACCCCTCATCCATTAATTCCGTAGGGCCATCGACTTGTTTTGACATCTGTCTTTTGACTTTTGATGTTGGGATACTATTTTGATCCGGCAAGTGAAAGATAGTCGCCATTTCTATACTGTTGAGAATTGTGCCATTGACTGCTTGGGGAAAGAATCGAAATATAAACGATGTCACAAGCTCTTCTATATCCCTAGAAGGATTGAATTTGAATCCGTTATTACTTGGTGAGTCAAACAAAGAAAAAGCTGCAACAATGTTCTTCAAAAGACTCTGGGAATGTTCTGTCGTATTAGAAGACACGACAACACGCACTAATACTTCGTAGCCAGGATAGCGTGTCTTTTCTTCGATGGCCTTTACCGTCTCCTCCTCTAGGGAGGTAAGCTGTTTCGCTTCAGGCTTCTTGTCGCCGGAAGTCTCTGGTGGCTTCCATAGTACCTCCGCTAGTCCACTAGCACCCTTAATACCAAGTCCTTTTGTCTTTGACTTGTCATCTTTAATCTTCTTTGCTGCATCGGTAGACGCGCGTACCCATCCCTCATTGGCTGGTCGCATTAAAAACTGGATAGCAACGCCATCATCACGAGCGGCCGACGAGAGAGCATTGAGTAATGCCCTAGCGGCATCTCTTTTCGACTCCTGATAGGTTGCGATTGGATACACGAATTTCTTTTTCAAAGTAAACTCACCACCAATGACACCACTCATCTTGCCGGCCTCACTGAATATATTATGCTCACTTACCTCTTCAAGACGCGCAGAGGGATATGCCGCCGCAACCGCCTGCTTGATAACATCAACAAGCACCACCGGAACCACGGCATAATAATGTACCAATCCACCCTTTGCAATGATCTCAAAAGATATATGACGTTGACCATATACCTTACTCTTAAAGCCCTTAGTGGCGGTACTCGCGATAATGTTGTACATTACCTGAGCTTCGGATAGAACCTCCTCGGTGAGATCCCTCTCGTCTCGTGAACCTTTTTCTATGTCATCACTCGACGGAGGTAAATGAATAAACATAGGGACCATCTTGAGGCCTCGCTCGTAATTCTTTGCTTCCCTCAAAGTCTTTTTGTACTGTAAAAAAATAATCAATATCAAAGCCGTACCAATGAATACAGTCACAAATGCAGCGATAAAAACACCCGCCATACTTCTATTTTAGCGCAAGCGTCTAATTTGAGACACCCAATTCTTTGCCATATCTTTTTTTCAGGTAATCAGCCTGTAATTTTCCGATTGCCTTTTCACGTTTATAGGGGTCGTTTTGTGTATCGGTAATAATCTTCTTCGCCTTATCAACCCATTCTTTTTCCATCACATCATCGTCGGCCGCTAAAGTTGGACCAACCGTAGCATCGTCACTCGCTTGTGTCGGCACAGGCACAGACACTGTTGGCATAGGTAAGGCAACATTTATGGGAGGGGGGGCAACAGGCTGATGATCACCACGCTGCACTGTTTGTTCTTGCTCATGCGAACTCTCCCCACCCCTCTCTTGATCTCGTAAATTATCATGGCCCGCTTCATGGCCCTGAGGATTCGTCTCTGGACTTGGTCCAATTGGTGATACCTGTCGTTCCGGATTCATGAGCGTAATTATACCATAATCAATCTATTATTTTCCCTTACTTAGCTCTCTTTGCAATATATAAACACCCGAGAATCTCAAATAATACAACGAGGCTAATCTCATAAAAGCTCACTTCACCTACGGATCGAAGACTGGCGATAATTATAGGAGCTAACGCAAGAACACTAGAATAATAATAAATTTCTCGAATAGAAAGTTGCTGAAATCTCTTAAATATTTTTACCTCACTCCGAAAACGTCCAATGAAATACACTAACGTCCAGATAAAGATAGAAAGTGCGCAAAGAATAACTAAATACCCAAGAAAGAAAACTGCAAGTATACCCAGCGCGCCAACAGATGACGGTTCATAAGTTGTCATAATAAACAAAAGAAGCCCCGTTGAAACGAGACCAATGAGAAGTGATAGTCGTATAAACATATTAGATATTATACCTTCCATGGAGTCAGAGTGGCGGCTTATATGATCTGGTTGCTACAACCGCCGCTAAAGTAATTATGGGCGCGTGCTCCAATAATCGGCCGACCACTCGTGACTTCTGACCGCTCCCATGAGGGAGCACGTCTTTAGATTTTCCTCGATACGCCTAGTAGTCGTTCCACGTAAAGAATTAGTAGAATTTAACTAGGCGTATCGGTACTTGTCTAGCGCTCAACGCCTATTGGCGGAGCATCGATAGCGCCAACGAGTAAAAGGTGCG
>CAMPEU010000016.1 GCA_946804195.1 uncultured Candidatus Saccharibacteria bacterium
GGAGGTGGAGGCGGAGTTGAAACTACTGGCGGAGCCACTGTTGGTGCTGCTGTCGGCAATTCCGGAATTATCGGAGTTGGCTCTGGCGGTGGTGGAACGGATTCCACCGGTCGTGGCGGTGCCGGATGCTGCGTCTCACCCTCCGGTTGTTGGGGATGGTGTGTCGGCGGCTTTGGCAACAACGTTGTCGTCGTTGGCGGCGTAGTCGTAACTATCGTCGTCGTTGGCGGTGTTGTTGTTACCGTTGTAGTCCAAGGCGGCGTAGTCGTAACTATCGTCGTTCTCGGCGGTGTTGTTACCGGAGGAGGCGGCGGTGTTGACGACGGGTGTCGGATCACAATTTCCCAAAAGTGATTACCGCAGTCGGCCATCGTGCCTGAAGTTACCAGGGCTCTTACGACGGTCGGCTTGCCATCCTTGTTCTCGATCACCAGTGGCGCCAATGCAATACGCACCTGTGGTCGTTTGCAGTCGGCGAACATTTCGGGATGATCTGTTTCCAGGTCCCGAGTGTTCATGAAGCAATTGACTACTCGAACTGTCAGCTTATCGGCTTCTTCACGAGTGAGGAGGCCTTTGTTGACTAGTTCGGTGCGTGCTCTGGCGGGATTTTCCATCTCGGCCCAATTGGACACTCGGATGTACTGAGCATTGTAGCCCGGTTTGACCCGGGCCCACTCCTCCACGTCGGACCGGTCGAAACCGAGGTCCTTCGAGAAGTAGTCGTAGCTGCTCATGTAGTTTTCGTCATTACCCTTGCAGGCAATAACATCGTCCCAGCTGTCCCACAGTGCGCCACACTCTGCGACGGTGTCGACGAGCGGGCGAGCATTGGTGAGATCCGTTGAGTCGCCGACCACTGCGGGTCCATCGACTAGCGGAACATCCTGGTAGATTCCACCGGGTGAGTCCACGTTTACTCTTGGCTCATCACCGGGAGCGTTGGATAGTGGCGCAGGCGTTGTGGATGTTGTAGACGACGCGTTCGTCGCTGTCTCATCATTTGCGGATCGAACCCAGACAACGATAATCGCTACGATTATCGTGACTATGGCTAGTGCCGCCAACGGGACTTTCCAGTTGGCTTTCACCTTTTCCTTCACGTTCATTTTCATATTCCTTTGCTCCCCCTTCCAAGAGGGCTCGTTTTGACGTTAGTCATTCGATGCCCTCATGGCACCGTTCTGGCGATCGCGTATTGATCGGCAGAACGGTGCCACTGGCGAGAGAGTAGGTATGTAAAACTGAATAGGTATAGTACGGGTTACAGGACAACATAAATGTCACGTCCTGTAACAATCTGACTTGTTAAGTTTCCACCGTTGCCATGAGACTCCACCCAAAACAACTGTCTCTATTAATTTAGCATATAATGCTTAAAAAGTCAATGCTTATCACATCAAATCGTCAAAAACACAAGCACTTTTGTAGACATCTCCGTTATCTGGAATGTAGCAACGATTGATATGGATAGTAACAGGGGTGGACAAAAAGGCAATGCTCTGGTATATTAATGCAAGTTACTTGATGTGAAGTAACGGTTCATTATCTTATATTTTGGTCTCCATTTGGATCCTTCGGACCAAATTGATCCCAAAATCCTCGGAAATGGTCAAAAATGAAATCATTTTTGCTTCATTTCACTCAGATTTTGGTCTCATCGTCTAACGGTTAGGACACCAGGTTTTCATCCTGGCAATCCGGGTTCGATTCCCGGTGAGATCACCATAAGAGATTGTTCCATCTTTGTGAAAGCAAAGAGCTGATTCACCCCCGTAAAAAGGGGTGAATTTTGTGTTCCACATTTTAGATCTTCAACACTTGGGATTTTGTCGAATAATACGCCGAAAAGTTGGGCTTTTTTGACCGGATCAATCTGCTGGAGCAGTAGTTCATCTAGGTGTTCCACAAAATATTTAACTCTCTTCAAAACTCGCTCTAAATTGGCTGGTTGCTCGGCTTCTTGCTTGGCTTTTTCATCAGCTAATACTTCGATTTGTTTTTCTATCCTCATCAGATCTTCCTCCATAAATTTAATTGCTGTTGGCGAATTAAGTACACGAATTTTATCCATGGTTGCTACTGCATCGTTTCGTAGCTCGGCGATGCGGGTATCAATGTCCTGCAGGGCTTGTAGCTGGCTTTGGTTGCGTAGATGCCATTCTGCTGTAACTGCGTCTAAAACAGGCTGTACGGCGTCATTTGTGACTGTCAGATTACGGATAAAGGCAGCAACAGTGTCTTCAAGCTCCTGTTTAGGGATGCGGTAGTAGTGGCCGTGGTGACTGCAATGGTAGGCGGCGTAGTATTTGCCGGACTTGCCACGTGACGCACTGCCTAGTAGCTTGTTATTACATTCAGGGCAGGTTACGAACTTACGGTAAGCAAAATCAGGATTCCGCGTACCGTGTTTTTGGTAGCGTTCTGGTGGTTGCTTGGTATGGATGGCGATTTCACCGTTTGACTCCTCGACAATAACCTTTTTACCAAGATTTGCTTGGTTAAACAGATCGATCGATATGAGCCCGTCAAAGGCAAATCGCGTCGGCTGGCCATTTGTCCATTTTTCCGCATTAACACCTGCATAGATAGGGTTGCGGATAAGTTTATGCATTGCTTTGACGGTAATAGGCTCACCACCTTGTCTAGCAACAATCTTGGTTCGGTCACTTTTATCACGCTTAAACCGCACTCTGGTACGGCAGCCCTCAGCGTTTACTTTAGCGACAATTTCGTCATCACTTAACGTACCTTTTGCACGCAGCTCGAACATTGCTATAAGATACTTTGATTCTGTCGGATGAGGCTTTAAGACACATCGTTTGCCATTTTTGGTCTCAATCTTTTCGCTCACAAAGCCATACGGTGGCTGGCGCATCCAGTAACCGATCTGCGTATAACGGATTTCAGCGCCGATCATACGGCTCATAATGTCGCGCAGTTCATCTTTGGCGCGTTCCGCCTCTAGGATCTCAGATTTCTTACTTGGTGAAAACTTGCTCCATTTATATTCAAAACCCAGGTGGTCGAGCGTATTAATTTCTTCGGAACTAATGACGCCGTAAATGTCGATGAGTTTGACGCCACACTCATCAAGTTGCATCTTTAGCTTGTCATAAGAGTGAGAGCCGCCACGAGTAAATCGATCAATCGACTTTACGATCATGAACTGGATGTTATTTTTTGGGTTTTTACAGTAATCAACCACTGCTTGCATTGGCTGGTGTTCTTTCGAGGCAGACTCTAGCAGAATAAATGATTCTTTGATAGTAATCCCGCGCGTAGCAGCAAAGCGTTCAGCCTGTTCTTTTTGCGCCTCCGGAGAGTCGCCATCTCGCCCTTGTTTTTCGGTCGATACCCGTATTGCAACAACTGCATTTTTACCTATGGCTTGTGGCGACATATTTCCTCCTCACACCGTCACTTTGTCTGTTCTTCGATTACGATTTCTAGAATAATATTTGCTAATAGATTGATTCGCTGTTCAACCGGCATAATTAGGACATCTGGTTGTTTCGTCTTGTTGCCCGTATCTTTTGTTCTACCCATTTCCGGCCCCCTATCGCCTTATCGTAGTGTAACTAATGCTACTGATAGTCCCATTATATCAGGGTTGTTTCATAAATGCTACTGTCAGTAGCCGTACTTATCCACAGTTTTATGGTATTATCGATCTAATGAGCAATGAATATCTTCTCTTATTTGGAAAGCGTGTACGCGAACTGCGCAAGGCTAAAAAACTTAGCCAGCTACAGCTTGCTGATAAGGTAGGCGTAGACCGTAGCTATATAGGCCTACTCGAACGAGGTGAGCGTAACCCGAGCCTGGAAGTTATTGCTGATATAGCCAAGGCTTTAGGTACTAAGCCCGATATCCTCCTCAAATAAGTAAGTTCTGCAAGTAAGTTTAGTGCCTTATCCATAGGGTATATAAAGGTGTTATTTAACAGATACGAAAATCTTAATATTGTCTACCTTCTTTATATATACATATATAGTAGAGTAAAATAAAAAAGTGCCAGTTAGAAAAAGATTCAATACGCTAACACAACACCAAATACAGCTACTAAAACAGTTGTACAAATTCCGTCATGTCACCGCTCCATCACTAGCAAACATAAACCATACAAGAACAGAAACAACCCACAATGCCTTATCTATCCTATTAGAACAAGAACTAGTGACCAGGAAATACGACAGTTCATACCGTATTGATCGAAAGCCAGCAGTATACTATCTGGCCGCCAAAGGAATTGGGATACTCCGGACACAAACTAGTATTCATGCCCGATCCCTCCACTCAATGTATAGTAATAAAAACTCCAGCGATGCCTTTATCCAGCATAATCTTTCTGTGCTTCAATGTTATACACACTTCCAAGGTATCTATGGTGACAACTTCGGTATCTTCACGCGGTCGGAAATAGCAACCCGAGATGAGTTTCCGAAATCAAAGCCAGACCTCTACCTCCGCGCCAAGGAGCCCGCCGACCAAGACTTTTTTGTTATATTACTTGATGATGCACGATCGTTTGTCGTCAAAAAGCGGCTTGTCGAGCTGTTTGAGCACTCAGAAGAGGAAGTATGGCGCACTGATGACTATCCTGTCGTTTTGCTTATTATCGGAGACGTCAGTGCTGAGAAACGAGTTATCCGATTAGCAGCAACTATGTTGGAAGATGGTGGGCTGGACGATGAAATAACTATATTGACGACTACCTTGAAAGCGATCAGCCAGGACCCTGCTATCCCTGAGATCTGGTCAAAGGCCGCATTATCCGGAAGGGAAGTACAGAACCGTAGTATCCCTATCGGTTTACGGACACGTGGGAAAAGCCCAGAAACTACATAGCTCCTGGGCTTTCTCTCTAATACTCTTCTGAGAGCATCACCGTCAATACGCGTCGGCAAGCCTTATCGAGCGGATCGCACCAATACTTCAGTTCCTGGTCGTAGTAATCTATCTTCCAGAAGACCTTCTGGCCTTCAAAGACTAATAAGCCAAAGTCATGCTCGCCATGTGGATCGTTATCTTCAGTGAAACGATTGAAATCTTCAACCGCCAGAGACAGTCCTATGGGATCCATAATCTCGTTTAGCACACCGTCTGCGTAAAACACGTCGAGACACATGCCACGGAACCTATCGTTTAGTTTTGCTATATCACTGACTTGAGTTTCCATGAAACCCTCCTTCTTGTTCTGAGAGGGCTTTCTGCCTCTCTGTCCAAGAGCTACGGGCTGCGACCAAAAGTGTCAAGGTGGAGCGCCCCACGTCCGAACGACCTTGATACTTTTGGTTCACCCGTACAATGAGAAGACAGAGGGAGGAATACCCGTTATAATCAGCAGCGAAGGCTCGCGTTTCTTACGAGAAGACGTGAGTCTTCTTTTTGGTAGGAGCGGTAAATTAGAATTAGATCTCCATACATAGTGAACCGATTGTAATGCATAAAATTGTCGAACGAGCCAAACAAGGCATGCTCTACATTAGGCAGTAAGAACTCAATATATTAACAGATATGGGTTATTATAGGTGAGCATGACTTCACTACTGGCAACCGATAGAAGCACGAGCCTTGAGACTATCGGAATCATTATGGATTTATTTATCGCACATCTTAATGGCGAGAATTTGGCGGGTCGTTTTGATATTAATACGCTATCAGAGGATTTTTTCTGCGTCATACTCAATACCACCTACGGTCTTAAGTTGGTTAACCTCAACAAAACGGGTCAGATGAATTTCAAGGATATCGATTTAGGAGATGTTGATTCGGGGGTTAGTTATCAGATCACCTCTGAAAACACAAAAGCGAAGGTCAAGAAACATGCTGAAGGGTTTGAGGCGGATAAGAAATACAAGACCTATTCCAAATTGCACTTTCTCATCCTCAGTAGGACAAGGCACCAGAATATCCCAGAGGTAATTATTACCACTAACGATTTTAAATTTGACGGCGGTAAAGACGTAATCTGCATGAAAGACCTTCAAAACAGCATCGAGCTTCTAGACAATCCGTCCGTCGATTCCCTCCTCGAATATCTAAACAGAGAGATTCCACTGATGAAATTGCTTGTTGAGGAGAATGTGGACGAGGAGATTGTCGAAGTTGTTAATAGCATCGTGGAAAATGCGGACGGAACTGCACCATCATCCGGATTTGACTATCTGGAAATCGACGAGAAAATCAAACTCAATTTTGAAAGCGATGAAGATAGGGAGTATATGAGCTCTGAATATCAACGATGCCTATCACGGTTCAAGACCATAGAGGATATTATTAATCAGGGTGGTTCGGATCAAGAAATCGTTCTTCAATCTTCGATGGTAGACTTGTATAATAAGCTTAAGCAAGATAAAAACAAGTCGAACCGTGACATCTTCAACCAGATGATCGAGCAGATTGAACAAGCGGTACAGACACCGAAACGGCAAGCGGCACGACGATTGGCAATCAAGTCACTCATCATGTTTCATTTTGAAGATTGCACAATATTCGAAAAAACAGCAAAGGAGAAAGAAAGGTTGATGGCGAAATGATTTTACCAACTAAGCACGAAGACCTTTCTGGAACTAGCCTAGTTGTGGGCGCAACCCTAATACAGGCGCTGAAGCGAAAAAATTTAGTCATAGAAGATTTATATGCTGCAGTACGAAAGAAGCATAACATCAGTTTGTCTTCATTTTTTGATGTGATGGTATTCCTGTGGCTGAGCGGTCTGGTTGATATAAATAATTATGAAGTGCGTTTGATTCATCAAGGAGCAGGCGATGTATCTTAAACACCTATATTCTGAGCCTGAAGGATTGTTTGAACCCATTGAATTCGTTGATGGACTTAACTTAATCATTGCGCATCGCCCTGAGGTTGAGGTTGGAGGCAGTTTAAACGGCGTTGGAAAGTCTACAGCCCTCGATCTAATAGACTTCTGCTTGCTTAGCGGATACAGCCCCACCGATAGCAACAATAGGCTTTCGGCGGCAAAAAAGATTATAGATAGCTATGACATTGTACTTGAGTTTGAGGTGGATGGCACAGATTACATTATCAGACGTTCTACATCGAACCATACTGAAGTTTACTTTGGTAAAAAGGATGGGACGCTGGAGTTATATAAAGTCAGTGCCCTCGCCCCCATTCTTGGCGACCTCATGTTCTTACCTAGGGAGTATTCTGGTCGTTACTACAATGCCTGGTATCGACGATTAAGACACTTCTTCGTTAAGATTCATAAGCACAAAGCTATAACCTTTGCTGACCCTATCGAGTATATGGACAAGGTGTCCTACCGGGAATTCATGTACTTACACCTATTCTTACTTGGGATCGATAACGGGTTGTCATTCAAAAACGACACCATAGTTGTGGATCGCAAGAAGGCTGATGTTACTCGGAAAAATGTAATTGAGATTGCCGAAGAAGCGTACGGTATAGAGAATATAGATGAAAAGAAGCGCCAGTTGCAACAATTGAAGATTGAACTTAGGGGGCTTGAAACAAATATCGAGAAGTTTAAGTTGGCTGACAATTATACTGACGCAGAGGATGAAGCGAACCAACTTACGGCGAAGATTAAATCCTACTGGTTAGATAATCTAGCCGCTAGAAAGCGCCTGAAGGAGCTTCGTGATTCCGTAGGCACGCAATCGGCATTTACGACAAGAGACGCAAACAGGGTTGCTCAAATTTATAAAGATCTCAATGAAAACCTGGGGTTGGATATAAAAGTTACACTCAATGAAGCGATAGAGTATCGAAAGAAGCTTGTTCAATCACGGCAGAATTTTATTAAAAGCCAGATACAGGAGCTTGGGGAGGCAATTGAGTCACGAAATGTTGAAATAGAAGAGCTTGAGGGCAAGAGGGCTAATACGCTGGCACTGCTAACTGCAAAAGAAGCGATCACAGACCTATCCGAGGCGTACCTCGCACTGAATCGTAAACGTGAAGAAATCAACGAAATAGAGTCCATCATCATAACTAACGATAGGATTGAAAGGCAGTTGCTGGAAATCGGACAGGAAGAATCAAGCATTAACCTCAAGATCAACGACTTCATTCAGGGGCTTCAGGAGGAAAGCATTGCCGATGTTACGGCTATCTTCCATAAAATCTACGACGAGATTTATAAGGGTGAAACACGTAAACCTTCGCTCTCCATCCTTCCAAAGGCAACTTGGGAATCGAAAATGGAAATAGAGGTTAAAGTCCCGTCGGGTCTATCAAAGGCACGTAATCAAGGAAGGATACTTATATACGACCTTGCCGTTCTTATGACGATGATTAGGAATCAGCAGAGGGGTCCTCGATTCCTTATTCATGACGGTATCTTCGATGGGATGGATCCTGAACACTTTATTAACCTGTATATGCTTTTACAGGAACTGCTTCACATAGGACGATTCCAATACATTGCGACACTTAATGAGAGTGAGGGAACTAGGGGCGGCTTAAGTGGTCCACTTTCCACTACTAATAGCATTACCATGAACAAGCTTATCGAGGATTCGATACTCGACCTTACTCCTAATAAAAAACTGTTCGGCAAAGATTTTGACTAATCGTTTGAGTTAGTAATGGTAGCAGTGTTTCGTACTCGTGACTTATGCACAAACTAAGGTATGTTTAGTATGCATTAAGTATTTGAATATATCAGCTCGGTTTTTCGAAGAAAAGGCGAACTCTCAGTCGAGCGCCGTGGCTTCCGCACTTGTCATTATACTTTTCTTGCTCGGCTGACTGGCTTTCTTTTTCCTGCGCTTGGTCTGCGGCTTCCCGTTAGTTGTCATAACCTTATTCGCCGTGGGCTAAAGTAAGGATTAAAAATTAATCCTATTGAAACGGTGATTGAAAAGTGGCTTTAGCCGTCTTTTTAATCACCGTTTCCAGTAGCTATCCTGATCGACAGATGGCAAAGTGATGCTCTTTGGGGCACGCCCTCGAAAATGGATGAGCAATTTTACGCCATATTCAGCTTAAGCTGCGATTAGTTAAACCCCTACAGTGACGAATGTTAGTGGGTTTTAGATAGGGATGTTCGCAGAGAGTATAATTAAATGTATGCGCAAAAAGCTAATCATCATCGGACTTGGGATTCTGCTCACTGGATCAATTGTATTTGGGGTAATTTATTATCAACGCTCCATTAGCGCCGAATTATCAAAAAAAGACACACAGGTAACAATGAAGCCTGTACTCCCTCGAAAGCAGCCCGTATACCGCCTGAATATGTTGAAAAATACCGAATTCACTGCAAATACTCCCGTTGCGATAGAGTTCGAAATAAGGGATGAAAACAACAAGGTCTTGAAGGCTTTCGACACTGAATTTAAAGAACCAATGCATATTATGGTGGTGCGCAAAGACCGTTCAAATTTTCAGCATCTACATCCAGCCTTCGATAAAATAAGCGGCAAGTTCACTTTGGCTAATTTTACGCTTCCACTTGATGGCGATTACCGCGTATTGGCTGATTTCACATCATCAGAGGCAGCCAAAGACGATCTTGGCGTCAAGATTTCCTCTGCACCCTATATCGATATTAAGACAGTTGGCGGTCCTGGCGTAGTCCAGCCGTTAAGCGGAGATAAGTTAACCAGTAACGTAAATGGCTATACGACAGACATCTCACCGCTAATAGGAGACTCGGCAGGAGTAACAAAAACCATTATTGCAAATGAGCCTATAGTGCTTATTAATAATATCAATAAAGACGGTGTGCCCTACAAGAACCTAGAGACTATTTATGGGGCTCTTGGTCACTTCATATCGTTTGGCCCAAATTTGGAATATCTACACGCTCATCCGACTTTTGATGAAAAAATTCCACAAACGGGAAGTCTTAGTTTTCTAGCTCATTTCACAAATCCTGGCTTGTATAAAATCTACATACAAACGCAAGCAAATGGGCGAGTAAATACGGCTGACTACAATCTGACCGTTGCTCCAGACCCGATTAAAAGAGCCGAGTAGCGGAATGGATGGGTCTAGGGTAGAATGGTAAAAGTGAAAAAAGTGTTTTTGAGCTTGGGGGTTTGCCTTCTTCTTGTAGTAATCGGGCTTGTTTCTTATGCCGCCTACATTTACGCATCATCCCCGGAAGTCGTTCGTAATCCAAAACTGGAACACTACCATTTCCGCATGCAGATTCTTGTGGATGGCAAAGCAGAAAACTTTGCGGAGAAGGGCTACCAAACGGGCTATGCGAAAGACCAGTGCAACGCCAACCTGCCCGAACAGCCGATTCATTTCCATGATAATAAAGACCAGTTTACCCACATCCATTGGGAAGGTATGACAGGGGGTATGGTAATGAAATACTACGGCTGGAACTACATTGGGGGAATTGACAACGCTCTCGGTTACAAACTCGATGACCTGACAAATATTCAGAAGGTTACGACGCATGGTAATTATCTTCCCGCTGTACCTGCCGGTGCAAAGTTTTATGTGTTCACAGGTAATGAAGATACCTTCAAAGAGCGTAATTTTAATGATTGGAAAGACCAAGATCTAGAACAGTTTTTTGGTGTAACAAGCAACTCTCCCGCACATGAAATTAACAAAGGTGAAGAAGTAAGTATATTGGATAGTCTATTCCCGAAAGCTTATGCTCACGGTGAAAACCACGAAGCTGAGGCTACTACAGATGATGAAACAGAGGAACAGGAGCTGACCCGAATTAATAATTTAATCGGTAATGTCGTTCTATTTATCCAAAAAGACAAACCCTCTGAGGAGCAAATCAAGCAAAGATTTAATAAGCTAGAACCGTTAACTGATAGTACTTGTGGTGGATAGAATGTTTATGAAAGATGGCTATATGCGCAGGCTAGCCCAGTTATTACTTGCTACGGCAATGATTTTCGCTATTTTTGTGAATGGCATCGCGTCAATGGGGCATTCTGTCCAGCCGAGCTCAATGACGAGCGAGAACACTGCCTTATGCAGCGTAGCCTGTCACAATCAAAGTCAAATACCAACGTCAAGCTCTATCAGAGAACAAGACGACGAGTTGGAACCAACGCCACCTCCCCCGACATGGTTGCTTGCTCCGATCAGCTTGCTAACTTTATATACGGTCGTGTTCATTGTTGCTTATTGGATAGCGATCAAACAAAAAAGGATTCTTCTCACAACGAATATGCGTTTTTAGAATAGCTCACTAATTATTACTTAACTTACTAATATTAGGAGCTTTCATGGACAAACGTTTTATTATTATTCTCAGCGCGATTATTGTCGTCTTTATCGGGCTAGTCGTGTTTTCGAGAACATCAGCCCCTGCTACACCCGCAAGTAGCGGTTCAAAGAACTTCTTTGGCAAAATGGACAGCAGTGTGACATTGACAGAGTTTGTCGACTTTCAGTGCGAAGCGTGTTACGCATTTTATCCAACCATCAAGGAAATAAAAGAAAAATATAAAGACAGGGTAAAGTTCCAAATAAGGTATTTCCCGATAACAAGTGGGCACCAGTACGCGAAAATGGCAGCTGCTTACGGTGAGTCTGCTGCGCGACAAGGTAAGTTTTTCGAAATGCATGATAAGATTTTCGAAGGTCAAAAAATTTGGGAAAGGTCATCAAAACCAAATGAGTATTTTGACGGTTACGCAAAGGAGCTTGGTCTGGATATGAAGAAGTTAGCCGTAGATGTCCAAAGTTCCGAAGTGAATGCTGTCATATCCGCCGACCTTAAGGCCGTAAAAGATCTAGGCGGTACAGGCACTCCAACATTTGCACTGAACGGCAAGAAAATTGAAAATCCGGGTAATAAAGTGGAGGAATTTGAAAAGTTGCTTGATGACGCGCTTGCTAGAGCTAAGAATTAAAAAGCACTGAGAAACTTGGTATACTAAGTTTTATGCCATTAACACTAAAATTAATACTAAAAGCGCTTGGCCTCACAATCATTACTTTTGGTTCATCACATTTGCTCGTAGCCTATACTTTAATGATTGTCCGCGATTACAACGAGGGTAACTTGTTTCGAATACTGAACTTCAATAGTCTCTTTCCGGGTATCGATTTGGGATGGCAAAGCCTCATAGTTTCCAACGTTATAGCGATTAGTACGTACCTGTTCGTTCTTGGTGTCATCATGTGGCGTGATCGCAAGTATGCGAACAAAGAAGATAGCTTAAATAAGGCCTAGTGCTTTTCGTGATGCGAGTGACGCTTGCTGTCCTCTAGCTCGACTTCAATAGTTGCATGTTTGATGCCATGCTCTTGTTCAAGCTTTGCTTTAACATCTTCGACAATCTCATGGCTGTTCGGTAGCTCGGCCTTTTCGATGGCGATATGGCAACTCAAGGCATTGTAGCCAGAGCGGATTGTCCAAACATGCAGATCATCTACCGAAAGCACTCTGTCTTGAGACGTGATAGCGTTAGAAATTGCTGATATGTCCAAATCCTTAGGAGTACCCTCCAAAAGTATCTGAACCGCCTCTATTAGAATTTTGATCGTATTATATACGAGCAATCCGGCTATAACGAGTCCGACGGCGCTATCGACCCAAGTGACGCCAGTCAACAGAATGACGAGTCCGGCTACCACGGCACCCAGGGAAGAGAGTGCGTCAAATGCCATATCTATAAATGCACTGCGCATATTCAGGTCGTTCTTGTTCTTGGACAATATATATGCGATCGAGCCATTTACTAAGATACCGACAAAAGCTACGGCCGCGACTATCCCACCTTCGATTGAGTGGGGCTGGCCGAGACGTTGAATTGCTTCAAACACAATAAACCCAGCGACGCCGAGCATCAAGCTGGCATTTATAAGCGCGGCTAATATAGTGGCACGTCCATAACCAAAGGTCTTGCTGTCATTTGCTTTTCGGCGGGCAAGTTTATTGGCAATAAAAGAAATAGTGAGTGTAAATGTGTCCGTGAGGTTATGTGAAGCATCGGCAATAAGTGCAAGGCTGCCTGTTAATATGCCGAATGTGAACTCAATAACAGTAAACGCAGTATTTAAGACTAGGCCGAATTTAATACCCCTATCCGTGGCAGAATGTTCATGAGTATGACTCACTAGCACAAGTCCTTATATTTTATCCCCGACTAGCC
>CAMPEU010000017.1 GCA_946804195.1 uncultured Candidatus Saccharibacteria bacterium
TACGTTGAATGTAGCATAAGGTTTTTAAAAAATCAATACTTTTTGATGTGATAAAAACATAGAACTTATTAAATTTACAACTTCTATCTGTTAAATAATACTTGTTGTATATCTAACTACGTTGTTATTTAAACAATTATATCCTGTATATCCCCTTTTTCAGTCTCCCGCTTTACCCGAACCGTCATGAATTCCTACGGCATGTCCCATCTCGCGGACAGCACCGCACATATTATGAATGCTTGTTACCAATCACTCGCACAACTCACTTACTCATCCGCAATCCATCACGTACTCGTACGTTCTACGCGGGAATCCTTGGATTGAATAAAGAAATATCAAAATATTCATATTCAAGTTATTATATTCTTTTTGTTCAACGCACACGACAATCCTCATACGACCAAGCCCTACGTAGTCATAGTGTGTTCACTTATGCTCATTTCACATGCTCGCAACCAAGACCCCGATTTTTATATTCATCATAGACCCATTGTTGGTTGACGCTATATGCGCCAACCAACAAATCTATTCGTCCATTTTTCCTACTGACCATAGCTCTCAACATGTCTTCGACTTATACGTATACTTCTGCTTTACCCCTACGGTCGACCTACTACTCTGGCATATAAGCGAATACGTAGTATATTTTACCTAAATAAAGTCCAAAAATGTTATTGACATGAGCGGTTTGGAGTAATATTATAGGGGTAGTCTCTGAATAAAAAAATTGTACAGGGACCAAAAATAAACAAAGACAAACACTCCACGCTAAGACAACCGTTCCTCGCAGACGGTTGTCTTTTTTTAAACTACCAATTAAAAAAACCGATCGAAATCGGTGTCTTTAATTGGTGGAGCTGCGGGGAACTGCCCCCCGGTCCGAAAGGTAACTAATTATTTGTCTACAAGCATAGTTTATCTTAAATTTTTACGACTCAAAGACCTAAATGACAAACAAAAACGGTCGCTTTGTCGCGTGGTAAAGTTTCCTCTCTATACGCCACTGCGCATATATTGAGTAAGTGACATAAATATAACACTTCTTACCGGTATGTCACCTGTTGGCAAAAAATGATCGAGCACTTAGGCTGCGATTGGCGCAAATGAAAAACTAGGAACACTAATAGCGTTCTGTAGCTTAGCAAATGCTAATTTAATTGGGTTTGCAATTAAAAATATACTTTACGTGTATGGTCGACTTGCAAAATAATCTGTTAAAGTCCTCTCGTCGAAAGCTAAGTCAGCCCCGACCTCTGTAGATTATAGCATATTGCTTGCCTCATCGCTACCCATCTGCTAATAATAGCCGGCAGTATGGTAGCTCATGTGTTAACAGTTGCCCCAATAGGCTACGAGGGCGCTATTGTTGAGGTTGAAAGTGATAGTAAGCGCGGCTTGCCCTCTATTCAAATTGTCGGCATGGGAACAAAGTCCGTCGATGAAGCAAAGGAACGTGTACGCAGTGCTATTAGTAACTCTCTCTTGGAATTTCCGGCCAAAAAAATAACTATCAATCTGGCCCCCGCGGAACTCATTAAGGATGGCGCGCACTTCGACCTACCAATTGCCCTAGCCATACTGGCTTGTAGTGGCCAGCTGAGACAGAAGGAGGTCAACGATGCCATCTTTGCTGGTGAACTAGCCCTAGACGGCACTCTGCGTCCCATAAAAGGTGTTATCAACATTGCTCAAGCCACCAAGCAAGCAAATATTACGAAGCTGTACGTACCCTCGCAAAATGTTAAGCAAGCATGCCTCATCGACGGACTCACCATCATCGGAGTAAAAAATCTCAAGGAAATCTACCTTCACCTCAAGCAAGAATCTATCCTGGTTAGCAATGGGCATCATGAATCGCAATCAATATCCAAAAGTAACACCAGTCACCACCTTGACGATATCTACGGTCAAGAGCAAGCAAAGCGTGCGCTTATCATCGCTGTTGCCGGTCGACACAATATCCTATTGTCGGGCTCACCCGGCGCCGGAAAAACCATGTTAGCAAAAACACTCACCAACCTCTTGCCGACTCTAACTCCTCAAGAACAAATTGCTGTTACAAAATTACATAGTATCGCAGGTGAGATAGACGGTGAAATCATCACCGAGCGACCCTTTAGAGCACCTCATCACACAACGAGTCAGATTGCTGTTATCGGTGGAGGCGTGCATCCAAAGCCAGGTGAAATCAGTCTTTCGCACATGGGAGTTTTATTCCTGGACGAAATGCCTGAATATCCACGATCCGTTCTCGAAGCATTACGTCAACCCCTTGAAGATAAAAAAATTACGATTACACGAGCTGGTGGCAGATCGGTCTACCCTGCCGACTTTATGCTCGTGGCAACGATGAACCCATGCCCGTGCGGTCACCTGGGAGATACAAAAAAAGAATGTTCATGTACTACTACGCAAATCCTTAACTATCAACGTCGCATTTCTGGACCACTTTTGGATAGAATCGATCTCACGATTAATGTTTCGCGCATACCAAACAATGTATTGTTGCAGAAAAAAACGTCACAAAATAAACAACACTTAACGGCTGAAAGTATGATTAATGTTGCGTATGAGCATCAGAAGAAACGATATGGTCGTAGTAATATTTACAATGGCTCTTTAACCAGCACTCACGTCAATAGCATGTTGCAGATTGATGACGCCGCAAAAAAGCTCCTTTCGGTTGCCGGAGAACGCCTAGGGCTTAGTGCAAGAAGTTACTTCAAAGTTATAAAAGTAGCTCAAACCATAGCCGATCTTGAGTCTAGCGAAACCATATCAACGGCACATATTAGCGAAGCATTACAATACAGGAGTATGACCTCTTGAATTATCACCGCACTTCTGTTACTATAGGGAACGAGTAATCGCTCAGGTAGCTGTCATTCGACAGACAAAGCATAAAAGGAGAGAAACGATCAGTACTACCATTCGCATTAACGGGGCCATTCGAGCAAATGAACTTCGTGTGATTGGAGGAAGTGGCGAGCAACTCGGCATCATGTCTCGTAGTGAGGCATTGAAAGTCGCCGAGGAAGCCGGCGTTGATTTGGTTGAAATCTCACCCGATGCTAGTCCGCCCGTAGCAAAGGTCATCGACTGGGGTAAATTCCAGTACCAAAAGATGAAGGAGCAGCAGCGTAATCGAAAAAGCAGTAAGCAGAGTGAGCTAAAGCAAATGCGCTTTGGACTCAAGATCGGCTCCGGCGATCTAGAGATAAAACTTCGAAAAATTCGAGGTTTTCTAGCAGACGGACATAAGGTAAGGATTCAAATCTTCTACCGAGGCCGAGAGATGGCACACAAAGAATTAGGCTATGACATGATTCATCGTATCATTGCCCTACTCGAAGATGATGCCATCGTCGAACAAACACCTCAAATGGCAGGTAGAAACCTGAGTATAGTGATAAGGAGTAAGTAATGCCCAAACTAAAAACCCATAAGGGTACAGCCAAACGAGTAAAGTTAACAAGCACAGGCAAACTGACGCGTCGCCGTGCGTTTGGCGGACACATGCTTGCTAAGAAAACCAAGAGTCGCAAACGTGCAATCAACACAACCGCTGGCATCAGCGGCTCTATAGCAAAGAATATAAAACGAGCACTAGGAGTTTAGGACATGCGAGTTAAAAGAGGCGTTGCCGCACGAGCAAAACACAAGAAGATATTAAAAGCCGCAAAAGGCATGCAGCATAATCGAACACGATCATTTCGTCTTGCGAAACAAGCTGTTATTCGTGCTCTCCAGTACGCATATCGTGATCGACGTAACAAAAAGCGGGATCTACGTAGTCTATGGATTACTCGTATTAATGCCGCAGCCCGTGAAAACGGTACAACATACGGAAAATTGATAGCTGATTTAAAAACCAATAATGTTGAACTCGATCGAAAGATCTTGGCCGAATTAACGGTGAGTGAACCAGCGACATTTAGTACAATAGTCAAAAGCGTTACAAAAGCTTAAAACGTTATCGTACTCATATAAAATAACCCTCGTACGAGGGTTATTTTAGTGGCAGACCATCGATAAGCCGGGTTCTGTCGTGAGCGACCATCTATCTAGTCTCGAAATTGCTCTCGAGATCAAGCGGTTATCGACCTACGGGCGGACAGCCCTTATGTAGATCTCCTTGCAGCAGACAGGGTTTACCTTCTTCGCCTGTCACCAGGCGCCGCTGTGGGCTCTTACCCCACTCGTTTCACCTTTTCCTCTTGCGAGGTAGTTTCGTTTCTGTGGCACTTTCCCTAGGGTTACCCCCGGTTGCCGTTAGCAACTGTCATGTCCTATGCTGCCCGGACTTTCCTCTCTGATAAATCAAAGCGATCGCCTAACGGACTGCCGTACACATTATAACACTAGCCAGCGTCTTTGCCGTGCTGATCAAGGGTACGATTGACCTCGCCATCAGCCAATTGATTCATATCACGCGGAACATGATGATAAGTAACGCTATCAAAATGTGACATCAAATCACGAATACGCTCGTTAATGGGCCAGAGGTCACGATTTTTAATAGTATAGATACCATTCATCTGATTAACAACAAGCATACTGTCCAAGCGAAAATCAACATTCTTGAGCCCCAACTCAAGCGCCTTCTCTAACCCAATACGAACCCCATGATACTCGGCCTGATTATTAGTTGTTATGCCCAGATACTCACCACCCTTCGCAATGACGCTTTGATCCTTACCCATAACAACAAAGCCCGATGCAGACGGGCCAGGATTACCTCTGGAGCCACCATCTGCATAAATAACTGCGTCAACATTTTGCGTATTCATCACGTCCGACTCGTCCGCTTTTCTCATACTACTACCGGTCAGTTCTTCCTGCTGAATAATTCCAAGTAACAACTGCGTCAAATCAGTAATAGTATTCGGTTGAATACTAGAAGAAGATTCCCATATATATTCACTATAATTCTCACTAAGGTGTAGGTCATGATGACCACTCGCAACAGTGGCCTGAAAAGTTATGACCGCATATTGAATATCTCGATCATCATGATCAATATACGTAACAACATCAAATAACGATGACTTATCCAGATGTAATCCGACATCATCATGAAGATAGCGTCTTAGTGCATCTTCGGGTTGTTCCCCATAATTAATACGCCCACCCGGTAATTCATAAAGTCCCAAAATAGACTCTCGTCCCGTTGCCCTCTTAAGTAACAGGGCTTTTTCATCCTGCGTAATAATTGCTCTAACTGATATACGTTGATTCATACAGTTTAATGGTCGGGATGACTGGACTTGAACCAGCGACCTCGCGGCCCCCAGCCGCGCGCGCTACCAGACTGCGCCACATCCCGATATGCCCGGACTAACCGTGACGCTTGATATTCCCCGTGTATAGACAGGTGGGTATCCTCAGATCACTTCCACGGAAGTAACCGCTCAGACTCCCTATTGTATGATATTAGGAAAATCATACTTGTCACGGCAAACCGGACATCTTTATTATAACGCACTAGGTAATAAATATAGCGCCAAAGACCTGCAAGATCCAATTGATTGCTCGAATCATAAATGTACCAATTATAGAGCTCGCGAAGAAGACGATTGCGAATACAACAATCAAGCCATATTGTTCCATAAGCTCCATAGCCCGACGAACCAAATCAGGGGCAAACGCGTATAACACACGCGAACCGTCCAGGGGCGGCAATGGAATCATATTAAAAACAAAAAAACCAAGATTAACAATAACACCGTACGTTACGATAAGTTCGACGACACTATTCACCGATCCCGAGAAAAGCGCACCAGCAAAATCATGCCCCAGTAAGGTTGCAACGCCAAAAACAACAAATGCGATAACGAGATTGGTCAACGGACCAGCGATAGCAACCAAAGCTGCGCCCCATTCGTCATGTCTCACCCGTGCGGGATTAAATGGTACCGGCTTGGCACCTCCAAAAATAGGAGCTCCAGGAATAAAAAAGAGCATAATTGGTAAGATTATCGTGAGGAATGGATCTATGTGTTTTATAGGATTTAAAGTAAGTCGTCCCTGTAATTTTGCCGTATCATCACCGAGCCAATATGCAACAAATCCGTGCATTACCTCATGTAGCGTCATAGACACCAGGATAACCCCGATGATAACCGCGATGTTGATCAGCAACCCCTCTACCATACGACTATTATATCATTCAACGCCATCAGTTAAATCATTGACAAATAGTTGAAAAAAGCGTACACTGGTACAGATTACAAGGAGTTAAGGAGAATTATGACATCAAAATGCGACCTAACCGGTAAAGGAATACAGTTCGGACACAATGTGAGCTTTTCTTTGCGTCGCACAAAACGAGTCTTTAAACCAAACCTCCAAAAGAAAACATTCGTTGTTAATGGCCAAAAGGTAACAATGACTCTTAGCACACAGGCTATTCGTACTCTTAAGAAAAAGGGTGTCCTTGCTCCGGCAAAATAAACAATCTCTCATATAACAAAATACCCCTGTCGATCAGGGGTATTTTAGTTGCGAGGACTCTTTATTAGCTTCTTTCTATCTTTACCACGGTAAGAACCTGAGGAATTGAAGAAGACGCCTTTACCTTATATTTAGGTCCGACTTCTTCTACGGTTGCTGCGATCTCCTTTTCGAATAAATCTACGTTGTCTTGAGGTACTTCGTAATTCAAGGTGTTGTCGGCATAATGCACGGGAATAACAACATGTGGATCAATCTGTCGTGTAATCGTAGCTGCGCTCACTGCATCGAGCGTATAGCCGTTACCTCCGACGGGAATAACAAGCAAATCGACAACACCCAGACTCTCCAGCTGATCCTCGCTGAGTTTAGGTGCAATATTACCAATAACTGCGATCCGCACGTCACCCACCTCGACTCTATACATCGTACAAATAGGTTCATCACTGCTAGTATCAAGATGCCTCGTAGCGCGAATAGCACGAACGGACACCTCGGCTATCTCGTATTCACCCGGTCCTTCAATCTGTAAAACAGCGCTTGAATCAACTACAGCAAATCGCGCCTCTGTCGCGATGCTAACACCATTCTTAACCGACACATCCTTTAATCCAACTACGGAAAGTTTTGGATCAAAGATGAAATTCATCTTCTTTGTGCTAATCGTTATACAATTAGCCCCTTTATATTCAATATCAAACATGGTCTATCCTTTCAGCACGTTATCCGTGTCCACAACTACAACGTGAACACTACTCAATATCTCTGTAATAAATCTATCATGAATACTAAATCGATAATAGAACTCATCATATGGCATTATACTGTAGTTCAAATTTTTACCCTGCTTTTTCTCGACAAGAGCAATGGATTTCTTTAATCTGGATGAAACCGTATCTGCGACAATTAATAAATCAACCCCTGTTTTTGATCCATGAACTAGCGATCCAGATGCGATTGCTATTCTAATGCCGGGAAGTTCCTTTAGGATAGATTTCCAGCTTAGCCCATCCGACGGCTCGGCCACATCTATAACTGCCGAACTTGCCTTAGCTAAAGATTGTTGACCCTGGTCAGAGATAAACTTCTTGTCTGAAAAAATTGCTCTTAGTGCGCCCAGGTGTTCATAGTCATGATTAACCCCGTAATACAACTTGTTATCCGATGTATCGCTTGTAATGATGCCAATCGACAGCATATTCGAAAGTTCGCGTCTTACTGAATTAATCTGCTCATCTACAATTCGCGTAATTTCACGGACATAAAACGACTTATCTGTATTATTTAAAAACAGATGTAACAGTTTTACTCTTGTTTTTGAACCAAATAGTGCGTCAATCATTAATACTCCCGTACAACTCTCTTGCACTCAATATACCATGATTAGTGTTCAGATTCGAGTAGTCTAGTGATGTACCGTTCTGCGTCCTTCACGTTATACCATTTTATGTGTTCATTTCGACGCAACCACGTAAGCTGGCGCTTGGCCAAGCGCCAATCCAGCACAATAAATCGCTGCTTCATTTCGGAAAAAGTCAGAGTCCCTTGAATGTACTGCCGACAAAGCGGGTAGATATTGCCGGTCATTGACTCATAATCCCAACCGTATACATCACTCAATCTCGTTGCCTCATCTACGACTCCTTCATCAAATATCTGCTCTGCTCGTTGTGCAATACGACTCTTTAATATGTTAATTTCCGTTGATATTCCTACAATGTTGCAATTATTAATAGGGGTCTTTCTCCTCTTATTGTTTATACTTCCTTGCTCAATTGCCCTTACTACGTACCTTTTATTTTTATAGTTTTCAGGTAGCACAACGTTGTGTTTTATACAGTAATCATATAGTTGATCCAAGGTCATCTCCATGAGTTTACTGCGTGTGTCACCGTCAGTGTCTGAACCAAATTGATAATCAAAAATGACTGAGTCTACATATAGCCCGCTACCACCGACTAGCAATGGTACCTTGCCTCGCATTCTAATATCAGCGATCCTTTCGTCAGCATATTTCTTGAAATCAGCTGCCGTAAATCTTTCGTTCGGCTCAACAAGATCAAGCCCCCAATGCCTCACCTCAGATTGCTCCGCTTTAGTTGGTTTTGCCGTCCCAATATCCATACCCTTATACACGGTCCTGCTATCAGCACAGATTATTTCACCATCAAATCGTTTTGCGACATTAATAGCCAAAGCTGTTTTTCCACTGGCGGTCGGACCAACAATAGCGATTAAAGGTTTGGTTTCCATCTAATCTCCTCGAAATTATCAACGATATGATTTGTAGATAAAATACCTTCTTGTTTAAGTATTTGCTCTTGCACTTCCCTGCCTCCGTGAAATCCACTCGCTAAGCCACCAAACCGATTAACCAACCTATGCCATGGAAGCCTTTGATCTCCATAATGTGCAATTCCTCCAATGATACGACTAGCACGCGGTTGTCCAGCAAGTGCGGCTAGATCGCCATAGGTCGTCACCGACCCCGCTGGTACGCGTACAATTAGCTCTTCAACTCTAGTTTTTAATGATACTTGCCGCAATGCGAATAATCTCCTCTTTTGCAGTGGTCATATCCGAACAGCGCACCATACCATATGGTAATTGTTCTCGTTGATTCCAAGGCAAATTATCAAATACGATAGCGTTAGGAACGCCACTGTCAATGACACTTGCGCAATGATCAATATGATCATCAATATGAACAATCGCACAGAGCCGACGACAAACTTCACCCTTGGACCTACTATCTTCTTTAAACATATTCGTATGATGTATGTCCTGAAAACAATCTTTAAAATGCTCGTTTACTAACCACAGGGTATGACTCGCCATAATTTTTTCAGTCCTGCCGGTCACGATGTGTTGCTCAAAATTGATCTCGCAATAACTTGCGAGGCTACGGACGACATCGATAGACCCCGGCGACAAGGGTAAATCTCGAACCTCATGTCCACGATCTTCAAAGATTGGTGCTATCCTCCTATTAATTTCACCCCAATCATCTCCCTCAACACCCCAATCAATAGGTGTACCGTAAAATTTTGCAGGATCGACATCAAATCCAAAACGTCGTTGATAGTGATCAATTAACCATGATGCTGTGCCGTCGACAATAACATCGTCAAGATCCCATGTAACAACAACTTTCGGCTTTTCGCTCACTATAAACCTTTTAGATACTCACCTAATTGATCAAGCGCCACTTTTTCTTCACCGGATTGAGTTCGTACGCTTACTTCTCGAGCATCTTTATCTCGAGGACCAACAATCAACTGTACGGATACCTTCATCGCCGTTGCCTCTTTAATCTTTTTACCCAAAGATTCATTGCGAGCATCCCTAGTAAACCGAATTTCATTATACTTTACAGGTTTCATCAATACCGTATCCGTAAGCACCTTCTCGATCTCCTCGACATAATCGATAACCGAATCATTAATCGTCAGAATCCTCACCTGTTCAGGAGCTAGCCAGAACGGGAACCAGCCACCGGTTTGTTCAATCAAAATTCCCATAAAACGCTCGAACGCACCCATAATAGATTTATGAATAACGACAGGGAACTGTTTATTACCTTCTGCATCCACGTAGGTAATATTCATTCTTTCCGGAACGAGAATGTCAATCTGTACGGTTGCAATTGTATCTTCCTTACCGTGCACATTCTTGATCTGTACATCTAGTTTTGGACCATAAAATGCAGCTTCATCTTCGACGGCAACGAAAGGTTCACCGGATTGTTCTAAACAGCCACGAATAACTCCTGAGGCTTCCTTCCATTTTTCGGGATCTCCAGAATACTTTTTTCCTTCACCAAAGTCAGGCAACGACAGTCGGTACCAGTAATCTTTAACCCCGCATATTTTATAAATATCCTTAAAGAATTCCAATAAATTGCTAAACTCTCGTTCTACCTGATCTTGTGCCATATACATATGTGAATCATTCTGAGTGATTGGACCACGCATACGTATCAAGCCCGTTAATGTACCCGAAAGCTCATAGCGATAAAGCCCGGCATGCTCGGAAAGGCGTAATGGTAAATCCTTATAAGACGGTTGCATCCGTTCAAACACCATGTGATGGTGCGGACAGTTCATCGGTTTAATATAGAACTTGTTGCCCTCTTCATCCGGTGCGGTCGCATACATATCTTCCAGGAAATACTTCGCATGACCTGATCGTATATATAACTCCTCTTGCGTCAGTACAGGGGTGGCGACATATGTGTAGCCTCGAGATTCTTCTTGTTGTCGCATTAGTGTCATTAATGTATGCTTTATCTTTTCGCCACGCGGTAACAATAGCGGCAACCCCTTACCCACACTTTCTGAGATAAAGAATAGATCCAAATCCTGACCGAGCTTTCGATGATCGCGACTTTTAGCTAACTCAACCTGTTCAAGATGCCTGTCAAGTTCATCATTATTTGCAAAAGCAACACCATATAGCCTCTGCATTTGTGGATTCTTCTCATTACCACGCCAATACGCACCTGCAACCCTACTCAACTTGAATACACCTACATCATGAGTATTAGCCACGTGTGGACCACGGCAAAGATCAGTAAAATCTCCATTTTTATAAAATGAGACATCGCTCATAGCGGCATCACCATCGGTGATTGTACCCATTTCATCCGCCGCGAGATCCTTCGCAACAGTAGTCCCGCTACGCTTCAAGTCATTCAATAACTCCTCCTTGTACGGCTGACGGCTATCACGCGCCCATGCAATCGCTTCGTCAATCGGTAGCGTGAAATGCTCAAAATCTTGGTGTTCATCAATAATCTTTTTCATTTCATTTTCGATTTTTTCGAAATCTACCTCTGAAATTTTTGTCTCACCCAGATCAATATCGTAATAAAATCCGTTCTCTACCACTGGTCCAACACCAAATTTTGCATCCGACCACAAGCGCCTAACGGCAGCCGCAGTAATATGCGCCAAGCTATGTCTCATTGCGTGTAATTGATTATCGTCCATATCTACCTCTGTTATTAAATAATAAAAAACATGCGATTCATAGATTCATCCAATAAATCCATACATCGCATGTCTCGGACCCCAATTTATCAGGGCGGTTCCACCGGACTTCCTCGATATGAGGCGCTTGTGAGGCAACGTTTCGCACATTACCACTTCCCACGAAGCTCGGCGGGCGGTTACTCCGCGTCATTGCTTATTCATATAATACCCCATCCACCCCAGTTATTGCAACACCGGGATTCATCTGGTAAGATAATGGGGCTATGGGCGATTAGCTCAGCTGGCTAGAGCGCCTCATTGACGTTGAGGAGGTCGGGGATTCGAATTCCTCATCGCCCACCATATAGAAGTAAACGGATCACCTACGGTGGTCTGTTTGTTTTCCCCTGATCTTCTCTTTTTTCCACATAAATTATCTGCTCAATCTATCAATAAATCCCACCCGGTGATATATCGTACGCCCACCTGTTCCATTGACAAATTATACTACTTATGCTAATATGAACACATGGCTAAGCAGTCAAACACAAAAAACCATACACATACAGATGATGATACGTCAGCACTTACTAAGTTTCATCTGTCATTCGAATACGATCGTACATGGACGGCTGTAAAACAAAGTATTCAGCAACCCTCTAGTTCCGTACGTCTAAAACGTAAATAAGATAACTTGATTCAATTCACAGATTTATTTATTGTCTGTTTTCTGTTGCTTCTTGTTTCTAACAGTTGCCTTTTCGGTAACATCAAACTTATCAAAGTATTTACCAAGCAAAAGAGCGGTCTGTGATGTAAAAGCTGACGCAGAGCTATATACGATTGCCGTAAATGGCATCAGTAACCATTGTGCAAGCATGTATATATTCCTATGACGCTTGTAACGCTCTGGACGAGGTGGTAATAGCTTAAAGGTAAAGAACACCGTTATCAATAGTCCAATGAGCGCAAACTGCTGTATGCGGCTCACTATCTCGGGTAATTGCTGTGCTGCGATACTCTGTGTCGCCTCCATGCTCACAAATAACGGAATCCACCCCCCTATCGCGATGAGTATCGCAATACTTGCTAGCGTCACATGTCCGTCCAATAGGCGTATGAGCCTGGCAAGTGCTGGCCCCAAAGGCACGTTACGTTTACTACTGAAGATTCGAGTTGCTACATACGGTACGTCCGACGCCCCATACGCCCATCGGCGTAATTGAAAGAACTGAGCCTTGAGCGTCCGCACGTATGTAGACGACAAAACTGCATCCTGATAAATAGGTACAAAAATAGGCACAACACCGTAACGACCATCAAAATGGAAGTAACTTCGCCAATACTGATGCCCATCTTCGACGATTGTCCTCGTACTCCAAAAATTCATCTCTACCAATGCATCCATCGGTTGTGAATGTGACGCAAAATTTCGAATGACATGCGGCCTCACAGAGCTAATAATGTTCCAAAATGAATTACCGGTAGCAACGACCCTCATGGGAGCGGGCACATCCCAGATATTATTCATAAATAAACTGATTGGTTGGAATGATAAATTTTTTCGATCCGGATGGATGATATATTCATATGCCACGTAATCAAAGTAAGTTTCGTGAGGTCGATTATCGCAATCCAGCGTCGTGACAATAACATTACTATAAGCAATGCGCTCTGCCTTGAGCCAATCCCTTAGGTATTGACCAGCGTATGTAATGTTCCCCCCTTTGCCGCGCACTTCATTTGGCATATTGTCTGGATGCTTCACGATTTCAATCGCTCTAAACGTCTTTGCGTATTCCTTTGCGATACGTTGCGCTGTCTTTTCGACCTCTGTTCCACCACGCTCCTCATAAGCAATGACGACGACCATATGATCTTTGTCATATGTACTATTCGCGAGCGCCTGCACGGTTGGCTGAAGCACATCGTATGACTCATTATAGATAGCGATTATTATCGCATTATATATCTGTGACGGTTTTGGATAGAGTTCGGGTTGTTCAATAATGTCTTTCAAGTTATCAATATGATCTCTCAGCGCAAGTGAAGGTCCCGATTCGTGATACCCCAAATACTCCTCGGGATCCTCTAGATGCTTCAGACGTAAATGCCAATCCGTCCGTTGCGCCTTCTCGAGTCGATCACGCCCAACGGTCGTATGATACGCAATACCCATTGCTTTAACGAGAGCCGTCAGGATAACAATCAAAAGGTAGATAGCGGCCATCGTGGGATTAATTAGTGACAAAACAATTAATAATATAATTGCCCCATAACTAACAAGTGCAGGTACCATCTCGAAGAAACGATATCCTGCCTTACGCTTGCCCAGAGGTATCTCTATATCACGCATCTTATATTATTGATGCAATCTTTAATAGTTGCAGCAAGAAAGCCAATGTAATAAATAACATCAATACTCCGAGCCAAGCAAAAGCAATTGCCAGATACCTACCCTTTTCCTGCATAATCCTAAAGGCAATCATGCTGTGAGCAATTGCGGCCACCGCTACGAAGCCAATAAAACTCAGTAAATAGTACCATTTATCCCTGTAAAAATTAGTTGTGCCAAAACTCGTATAGTGTACCGCTATTTGTCTTTCGCTGGGGTGTATACCAACAGCAAGCAACACAACCAGTCCCACGCATAAAAGTAAGAATACCGCGAGTGCGATAAGTAAGTGCTTATCGGCGGCGACTGTCTGAATATGTGTTAATACTCGCTTTTTCATACTTATATATTAGTGCGGGTGTAGAGACTTCAACTCTACGTTTGATCTATACAAGATCACTTATTAACCACTGCACGATACCCGCAAATATCGATGTGGAGCCGCTGTCCGGATTTGAACCGGAGGCCTACGCTTTACGAAAGCGTCGCTCTACCAACTGAGCTACAGCGGCAGATCCGCCAAGTTCATAGCACGATTATAGCATTCTGCTACTGATAAATAAACGTTTATATGATCATTGCATCAGGGGCCAAAAGCTGGTATGATACCTAAAGTCAACAAACACGGGCCCGTAGTGAAGTTGGCCTATCACGTCTCCCTGTCACGGAGAAGATCGCCGGTTCGAATCCGGTCGGGCCCGCCAAATCAGATATCAAAATTCAACAAGGCAATGTTCACCTCGATTTTCGGAGGTGTTTTTATTTGTTCAAAACGCCATGACGACTCCATTTAAGTGCGTAGTGGATAGACTAGTACCGATATATACCGATAGAGAAACAAAAAATGGACCCGTTCGCTCAAATCTAGTATATGCAGGATGAGTCTGGTGTTATAATATAAGCACTATGATAGGGTCATTGCGAACGCTAATGTCAGGACATCTTTTCGGGGGTATGCTTTTAGCACTTCTCGTATCACTACTTATCAATGTCGTTGCAACACACAAGGCGATGGCGGGGTTCGCACCTATACTAATCGGAAGAACTATTGTCATGAGCGGTACGGATCGGGTGACAGGCAAGGTATATAATGTAGCCAAGCCGACTATCAAAAACCTACTGAATGGAACGGCACTACAGCCGTATATCTCCGCTCCTAGTGTTATTCGTGTTTACAAGGGTGATACAGTACAATTTGCGCAAGTTACTCAAGGCGTAGATCCGTTGAATATAGGTGGCCTCTCTTTTCTTCAGATACACTACAAAGGATTTAATGATACGATCAATCCCCTTAATCTGGCTGAATATTCTGGCTTTTTGCCCAAAATCCTAGGAGGGAAAGGTCCGAATATTGTATGGGATAACAATGGCTGGCCAGTATACTTCGTTTTTGCTAGTGCCAGTTTTTCAGTCGCGCCACCTGTCACTATAGGTTCTGGCATTGCAGGGCCTGGCTCGGACGACCCAGGGAAGCAGTTCTGTGAATTTGTATCCACGAACCCCACCATACAATTTTACGTACCGCCTTTTGTTTATCCCTACGTTGAATGGAAAATTCCCTCATTAGCCGACTTCACTATCGGCGGACTCACTATCAATATCGGTCGCACAATGTCATGTGCCGAGATAGCATACGTATACAATCTCCAACCCTCTCTCACGCTTAACAACGGAGGTGGTTCGGGTGGATCTGTCAATATCACGACGTCCTTATCGCAAGGTGCCCTGCCATCAGGCGCGCCTGGTGCGACATATTCAAAAAAGACACAGTGGCAGGTTTCTCAATTCTTTTTGCCACTAGGAACTACAGTTCCCGGTAGTACAACGAGTAAATCACAATCTCCGTGCTCGTACTTTCGAACCAACTATGGAGATAAAAACATGGGATGTATCATTCCAAAGTTATCCGATAAAAAAACTGATGCCCGAAGTGGCTCTTCCCTATTCAACCGTATTAACACCGTATTCAACAAAGACGGATCATTCAAATCCGGTACAGCACTCCCCTCAGCCCTAGCCCCTCCAGAAGACGTACCAGAAGGCTACAAGGTATGTTACGCCCTATCCGTCAGCAAATACAAACCCTACCTTGACACCTTAGATGCTGGCTGGCGAAACTCCAAAGTGGTATGTACGGCTGGAAGTAAAAAACCAAAAGTTCAAATCCTTGGAGATGACATACGAGTCGGTGGCACAATTGAAACAAGCACAACAGACATATCAGATAAAAAATTCGGTAGCTGGGGCCAATACGCATCATATTCCTTCGAATCTACGATAAATTTCGCGACACAATCAGGTTTTGACGGAGGCGTGCCGTCCAGCGCCAACTGGAGCAAACTCACCTTTGCCAATGTAGGAAATGTAGGATCAGCACACGGACATTTCTTTGCAACTAAAACCGACGCAAGATCACAAGGTGCCGCGCAAACCGAACCCTTCTTTAAAGAACGTGCGAAATCTGGCGCCGGCATCGGTGATCCACTTAATCTCTCCGGTAAATCGAATAAAACTCCCTACCTCGTGACTAGCAATAGCCTAACCATAAATGGCGGTAATATCGGCAAAGGAGAGACGGTTATCATTGTCGCCTCAGATGCAACGGTAAAGATTACAGGAGACATCAAATACACCTCAAGTGCGCTATCGTCAGTCGATGACATCCCACAAGTCGTAATCATCGCCAAAAATATAAATATTGATCCGAACGTGCGACGTATTGATGCCTGGCTAGTTGCAAGCGGCACGATAAACACCTGTTTCCCAACGCCAGCGAAACTCACAATAGCCGATTGTCTCAATCCCCTCCGTTTCAATGGTCCTCTTGCGACAGGCAAAATCCTGCTCAATAGAACTTACGGATCCACCGGTAATGACCCGGGAGAACCTGCAGAGATATTTAATAACAACGGTACCTCATATCTTTGGGCAGAAAATTACCTACGGAATAATAAAAGCCTCTCATCAATCCTCCAAAAGGAACTACCTCCACGGTTCTAACATGAGTGGTGGATATAATACGAAAGGGACAGCATGAAAAGCGACGAACAAAATAATGAACCACCCCTCGCCGAAAATAATGGGGACGATCAATCACGTCAAGTGCGCCATAGCCGCAAGAAGTTAACCATTCTACTCATTGCCCTGCTGGTGCCTGTCTGTTTAGCAGGAGGTTTGATCGCTATTCCCTACATCACGCAAATGATGTGGCAAAATAGCGCCGAAGGCGTACTCATGAGTAGTCTGAAAAACACGCTAGAACTACAACAGATGAAATTTCACACAGATTTTAGTAGTCTTCAGTCTACTGATGCAGGCAATCTTTCAGAAAGCCTAGCTGTAGACGGAGCATACAAAAAAGGCGCAGGACTCGAGGCAAGTGCTACATCAAAGATCAACCCAAATGGAATTGAGTTATCAAGAAAAAGCCAGTGGGTTCTCGACTCTTCGAGTAACACCTACGGTAGCCTACGTCTCGTTACCACCAAAGCAGAGGCCGGCAGTCCTTATGCAGATATCCCAAAAATCAATAATAGTCTAGAGGATACTTCATGGACAAAATATGGTAGCGAAAACCTCAATCTAACATACGCTCTATACGGCCTTCAAGCTTGTGCGCTGACGACACTTTACGAGACACAGTCCAAACCTAAAGCATTCCAAGACCTCATGAAACAATTCGCTAGCTCTGCAAAAATGCAAAAAACAGCCTCAGCTTCAGGAACTGACACCTATACAATCACAGTACCCTCAGACGAACGCAGTACGATCAGCAAACGCTACGCCGAAAGTAATTTATATAAATCACTAGTCGATTGCGATCAGTATTCGTATGCTTCAACGAAAGATTTAATCGATGACATGCTCAAAGGCATGACAATGACCATAAAAGTAGACACTACAAAGAAACTTATTTCGTCACTATCGATTACTGGCAAAAATGCCCTCAAAATTAACGCAACATTTACTCCTGCGAATGACGTAAATATTGTTCCACCAAAAAATCCTACAAAATATAAAGTAGATGATACGCTAAAACTTACGCTATAAATTCAATAAAGACCGTCTCTTTTACTAGGCTGTTGTGGGGTTACAATAACGTTCAAACGCCCTAGGTGCGCGATGTGAACCGTCAAGATACCTCTAATACGATAAAAATCGCTGCTCTGTTTTTACTTGTTATGCCAGATATGGCTGATGTCTTACTGTTTCAAACTACGGAGTACAGGTGGTGCTAGGCTTGTAGTCCTCTGGCCTTTCGCCAACAGTAAACGTTTTACAAAGACTTCCCTCTATATCAAGTGCACCGTCTATATATGCAAAGTTGTTTTTTGAATCAATCCGGGTAACTACACGACGGAACAGGTCACTCGCACGGCCCGTGGAATCCACTTCGGGCTGAACTCCGCTGAATAACACGGGGGTAGAACTATTTGATAATGTAACACGATAGTTCGTCTGAGCATTATATGGGGTCTGTAGTCGCAAATATGCATCCTTTCGATCATTAATCGAAGATGCACCGACGGGAAGTGGTAGTTTAAGAGCTACTTTACAGCCGTAGTTACCGGCACCACCCACCGAAGTAAAGCTCGAGTCACATTTAACTTGCTGTAACGATCCCGAAGTATAATCGATTGCGAAGTCTAATTTATTACTGCCAACCGTACTTGGAAGCATAAAGACCGTCGCCGTATTCGCCTTGGTCGAATTCGCTATATCGAAACTGTCCATGGTAAAATTTTGACCAAATTGTAAAAGTTGCGCACGCATGAGCGATGGAGTTTGCGGTGACCAATTTATTTTTTTCTTCAAGAGTGAGCTCGTAGTTAATATAATTGGCTTAATACCACCAATGGCAGATGAACGATCGAGGTCGCTCCTCGAGAACCATTCAATCGTTACCGTATCAAAAGGTTTGTTCGCTTTCAAAGGAACTACCTGTGAAGCACCGGGCGAAAGTGTATTAATGTACTCCGGTGTATCAAGCTTTACGTTTACGCACATATAAGCTTGATTCAAATTGGCATCATTCCCTACCTGAACTTCTCCATTAACTACAGATGCCGCCGTACCCAACACCTGTTGAGTTGCGTCACAATTTTTGCCATTCATTAGATCCGTCCAGTTGTCACAAACCGCATTCGTTGAAGGTCCTGCTGGACACTCCTCCTGATAACGAATCACTGCTCGCTTTGCATCTTCGACACCGGCGTATGCTGAATCGAGCGCGCTCTTTGATAAATCATTCGATGTCGCCTGCATCTGGTCCTGAAGCATAATCCTAATAAATGCTACCGTGATCGTAATAATCAGTAACGCTGCAAATATAACCACAAAAAGAGAGACAGATCCCTTTTGCTTATTTCGTATTAAACTCATCTACTGTCCCCCTTTATCATCCGCCTGAGCGGTAAAAACAAATTTATTAACTGCGCAATAGTTCTGATAGGTTGCGTCTTGGCTTGGTGGCTTACACTGTGGACTAACGGTTTCAATGATTGCCGCGGTCTCGGCATTACTAATCGTTATCTCAATATTATACAGTGCACTGCCCGTCGCTGCATTATTAGTCAAACCAGTAATGCGAAAATCCTGGACCGCCAAGTCGCCTACAGAGAGTAGCTCTGTCATTTTCGTTGAATCAAAATTAATATTATTTGAAGTACTAACACAGAATCGCCCACCATTGTCCTTGATCTTGAGAAGACGTATTGATTTACCGGGATTGCTACTGCCGGAATATGTATACAAATCCTCATACCTACCAATATTCCAAATATAGCTATAGGTCCCTGTACATAATCGACCCCCTCGATCTCGAGAGTTATAGGTTGTTGCGCGCCTGACATCAAAAACCTGACTATCGCCTATCGTGCGCTTCATATCCGTAACGATAATTCGACCAGCCTGATTAACTGATTTTAGAGTGACGCCTTTGTTATATATTGCTCCAACCTGCATGACTGTTATTGCAATAGACAACAGTAACAACGAGACAAATGCCATCGCCAGCATCAGCTCGATGATAGTAAAGCCCCTATTACGTATACGGTTACGACGCTGGATCATATAACCTCACAATCGTAGCTAACGTTACGGGAATTGATTGTCCAGGCGTCAGCCAACATGCCCTGATATGAAAATCATAGTAACCAGGTATCGTCCCACTACTCGATGCGTGAACTACCTGCATCCAGAGACCATCGCTCACTATGGATGATGGTCCATACTGTAACTGCGCAAAGGTAGCCGGAGTACTGTTAATAGTGGTGATAATCGGGCTTCCGCTGGCGCCGTCTAGTTTCTTAATATCAAGAGCAAAGTATTTACCGTTAGACGGAAGGTTGCATCGCCTAGCATTATTAATGCTAGTAAAGTCCTGCGCAGTATTCACTGGTGATTCTATAATTTTATTCCATACTGTAACAGCAGGCGCATCGGATTGGTCGAGATTCGCTATATAAGCATTATGCGCATAGCGAAGTGCATCTGCCTGTGAATCCATCTGATCTCGCACCAAACTTATTTCTAACGATTGCTGAGCAATTGCAGTTCCTTGATTCATAACCGACAGCGCACCAACGGCAATAAGGCTAAACACCGTTACGGCGAGTACCACCTCGATAATCGTGTCGCCTCGCTGTCTCATCACACACAAACCCCTTGACCGGCGACATTTATAGTTACGGCATCCGGACCAGCGATAGTAGGATTAATCTTGATTACTTGCTTTGGTAGCAAACCGGAATCACCCATTATGCAGTTCGTTGACACTGCGGTCGAATTCATACTGGCTAAATCAACACTGACAATCTTGTTCTTTGATGTAAAGACCCTTATGAGCCCAGATGTAGGCGATCTGAGAATCAAAATCGTTCTAAGAAGAGGTTGGCCGGTTGTTGATGCAAGATTACCACCCCAATCAATGTCAGTCGACTCGCTATCGTAGGCGCTGATATGGGGTTGATAGGCCATCAAAACTGCTACATCAAGTGCATCATCCGGCAACGGCGTGCTCGGATCGCGACCAGTTACGCTAGAGGTCGCTATCTGCTTTCCATCCGCAGATATCGCAATTGCACGACCCAATAGCACGCATTCAGATGTGCCCCTTATGCCGCGAGAAGAAGGACTACCTGGAGTGACGCTACCATCTGAGTTACATGTCCAGTCCTTATTGTTTGCGTTTCGAGTACTAACAACTTCCGTATACTGATTCTGCACCAATGCCTTGTAGTTATTAACACTGTCAGAGTAGCGCTGCTGTGTGATGCCATTATTCACGCCGACCATCAGGGCCGCAAATAATGCACCAGTTACAGCTAAGAATAAGATTACTTCTATAATCGTAAAGCCTCGGTCAAAATCACCTATCATTTGACGTTCATTATAGCATGAGCGTTATTAGACGTCTAATATTATTTCGGGGGTACAATGTAAAAAGTGAATACCATTGCAGCCAACTACAGTACGGCATCAGAAATAAACGCGCACCCCTGGAATAAGCAATAGGATTATTGCTTATTTTACAATTTTAATGTATAATTAGCTTTATTATGGAAACCAACGACAACTACCAAGGACTAAAAGCATGGTATACGGACGAGGTCACTCGAGTAGATGAACTTGCTGACACGCTTCGAATATACCTCGATGATAGCGAATCAATCACTTCAGAAGTGCAAGGTAGCGAAATTGGTGCCGAGGTTGTCCATAGCCTTGGTGAAGTTAAGGGTGCACGAGCAATACTCGCCTCTCTGGCAACGGTCATTGCAATCAAGAACCTCCCCGAAGCGTAACCGTCTTATTTGCTTGACTTTTTCATGACAATTTGTTATAATCTATTTGTATTATAAACAAAACAAAAAATGTCAGAATTACCATTACACATTCAAAAACGACCGGATCTCGATAGTACAGAAAATCAAAAGAGACCGCCCCTCACTCGTGAGCAAGCTCAAAGATTTGGTCGTATTACCCTAGGAAAGTCTCCCTCATTTCCAGGTGATACTCATAGACTACCAAAAAATAGCGCCCCTGTTGATACTGCAAACCTTGCTACGGCAAATATTTTGATGGACGCATACGATGCAGGTAGAAACAGCGTCACCCCTTCTCGTGAAGTAATTGCCACCCAAATAGATGAAGCATGGAAAAATCATCATACAAACTCAAACACGGAACAAGCAGAAATAGCTTATAGGCAAGCAGAAGCTGAGACAGAGGAAACTATTATCAAATCGCTAAAAGACGGTCTAACCGGCCTACCCAACCGCGAAGCCCTGGAGGAACACGTCAAAAAAGTTGGAATCGAAGGCCTGAGTGGTCTTGCTATGATTGATTTAAATGACTTTAAAAGTGTAAACGATGAATTTGGCGGACACCGCGTGGGTGATGAAGTCTTGATAGAATTTGCAGGTATTTTGCAGGAGGAGCTTGCAGATGTTGGCTTACCCGCCAGAACGGGTGGCGACGAATTCGCTGTAGCTCTATTTAAAAATGCCGCCCCAGAGAAGATCAATCAGGCGCTACTAAAGATCAAACAAAGAACGTCCGCTATCACCAAACCGAGAACAGCTGAAACATCTGAAAAAGATACCCGACAACAGTGGCGAGCAGGTGCGAGCATTGGTTATATACCTAGTAATAAATTCCAAACCATCGAGGAAGGGTTGGAAATGGCGGATAAATCTATGTACACCGATAAACACAGGGGACAAGAATTTGTTCCGCGCAGCGAACGCAGACCATAAATAACCCTCGGTATCCTGATATAAAATTTGCATATGATGCATGCAATAGCCAGGAGTGTCATTCACTGGGACATGATAGCGCAAAACAGGGGTAAACTCATTGACCGTTATCCGTTAGCGTGATACGATGAAGCAGTAAACTTACAAAAACAAATAGAAAATGATACATACAAAAACAAGAACCTTCCCGATTCTCATAAATATCAAGTCGGTCTCCTCGGCTTTTCTTTCGTTGTGTCTCATTTTATCCCTAATACCTGCTGATTTAGCATTCGCAGACGCGAACCAACTGTTTATTACCCCTAGCTCATCGCAAATGACCAAGGGAACAACATTTTGCGTTGATCTAAAAAGCTACGCCGATACAGATCAATCAGACGGAACAGCCGGCGGTAGCCTGACATATCCCACCAGTAAACTGCAGGTAAAATCTATCATGACTAACGGCAATAAATGCCAAGGGAGCACAAGCAGTCACTACGGCAAACCTTCAATAACGCAACAATCGGGTAAGGTTATTTTTAACGCATCGCGCAACCCGGCACCAAGCGGTATAGCACAAATTATTGCTGTCACCTTCAAGGCAACTGGTGCTGGTACTGCTATCGTTGGTCTCTCTGACGACAGCAGAGTTAATACAGCGACAACCACGTATAATGTTGGCTCGTTTGTTATTACAGATCCGACACCACCAGCACCAAGCTCCTCCCCTTCCTCTCCGTCCTCGCCAAGCCCCATACCATCTAGTACGCCCGCCCCGGTCGTATCAAAACCAAACTCATCGGATGATGATGACACCGCAGACACGACACCCACCCCAGACCCCACGGGCCTCGTAGACAATGTTACGGTTGACGGATCTTATACCTCAGCAACCATCACATGGGACGTAAATGTAAAAAACGGCACATCAACATTAAACTATGGCGTAGACGCTGTTAACCTAGATCAAGTCGCAAAAATAAGCAAGAAATCCCAAACATTTAATACTACAATCGATGGCTTGATACCTGGTGAACAATATTATTTCACCATCACCGGAAAAGGTGGGTCGAAAGAGGGAGAATATAGTGGCACAATTTATACTCGTGGCTACCCTATCATCCTCAATATTACAGAGAATGATGTTCCGGCAGCTAACGCTCGTGTTAGTATCGGAAATATTAGTCGTACCACCGACGCAAATGGCAAACTACCGCTCACTCTGGGTGAAGGAGACTATTCAGGTAAGATTACGACGAGTACGGCTACGCAAAATATCAATCTGACCGTCAAGAAAAAAGTAATTCCAGTGGATGGCACCGCACCAGACGTACAAACATACCCTTATAACCTCAGTAGTTCGTTATTAGAGCAGGGGCCCGGAACGGGAACTTCTATCTTGGCATTCGTGGGCATTCTTGCTGTTGGCTTGGTAGTATTGGGTATTGGTTTTGTCGGATTTGTATCGTATCGAAGACGACGTTTTGAATCAGGCGATGCACCATCTCAATCTAACACATCATCCGTTATCGTCGATGATGGCTATAACTGGCAACAGCAAGCCCCACCGGCAGGCACTGCCCGCCCAGTGTCTGCGCCCACACAAGCGCAAGCACTACCGCCACCACCCTCAAAGCCAACGCATAATAATTCAGTTTTTATTGACGACGATGAACCTGTCGATATGTTTGATTCCGTGGACAGTCCAAGGAAAAATCAAACTGAAGAACCTGAACAAAATAGTGATACACCAACCAAAGATGAGACCGCCACAAACACCACGTCTAACAAAGATTCAGATATAACTATCTCTCACTAGAGTCGAGGCGTGACTGAACAAAGTTCCAGTTCACTACATTCCACCATGACTCCACATAGTCATCACGCTTGTTCTTGTAATCCAAATAATATGCATGCTCCCATACATCCAAGCCAAGGAGCGGCTCTGGCATACCTAGCATTAACGGCGTATCCTGATTTGGCGTTGTGATAATACTACAGTCTGGCTGTAGCCACACCCATCCACTGCCAAAAACACCAAGGGCTTTTTTCGTAAACTCATCAACAAAACTCTGAAAATCACCGTATTTTTCAGTAATTTGCTGAGCTAGCTCACCCGATGGCTCGCCACCACCGTCAGGTGACATCCACTCCCAAAAAAGTGTATGATTATAATGACCACCACCATGATTCCGTATCGCCAAGCGTACATCATCTGGTAGCGAATCGATATTTTTCAGCAAATCCCCTAGCTGCTTTTCCCGCAAATCAGTATGCTTATCTAGTGCAGTATTCAACTTATCAACATACGTCTGATGATGCTTGCTGTGATGCAACTGCATAATATCTTTGCTGATGTATTCCCCTAACGCATCGTACGCATAAGAAAGTTGTGGTAATGTATGCATGATAATTTTCTCCTATTATTTAGTTAAGGTAGTCGCTATTTGGGGCACATTGATATATTCATCAATACGACCACCGTCTCTAGCGGCCTTTAGACGAGCATCGAATTCAGTAAGGGGTACTTTGAGATATGCGTAGCTCACTCTGTTATTATCATCTTTCTCGAGCAACTTGACGATATAATAACCATCACCCGTTGTTGAACGGAACGGCTGTGAAATTTTACCCACCGACAAACGAGCAGCCTCTGCAGCTAAGCCGCCATCCTGATTATTTTCAGGAACCAGTGGTGTAGCGCCAGCAAATACCTTTGCACCTCCCTCGGATTTGATTGCTTTAGCAATAACGCCAAAGTCCTTCTCGCTTTTTAACATCGCTACGATTTGATTCTTTTGTTTGATTGCTACCTTGTCAATCTGATAGGCAACTTCTTGTCGCAATAATCTTGCACCCGTTACTTCTCTCGCTTCAGCGGGCGTCCAATTGAAATGATCAAGGACGATTGCATCATATGTTTCCTGAGACGTTACACCGTCTCTTGACTCCCTCTGTCGCTCGATAGCACGATCAATTTGAGCATCGCTTACTGAAATCCCCGCTTCTCTTGCTAGCTTTTGTGCAAATGCATCAGCTATCGCATCATCGAGTGCTTTACGCTTGATATACTCAAGTTGATGTTTGAATTCATCGCTATATAGATTAATGCCTTCTTTGTTCTGAAGATAATGTTCCTGTGAGCGAAAACCAACAAGATAATTACCATATTGAACCTGTTCACCCTCTATAACCGCAACAGGGAGAGGTAAAACGCGAGTAATACGATAGAAAAATGTAGAGGTATTTTGTGAGGGGTATAGCTGCCACCACAAAATGACCAAAAGGGCTACTAACGCTACGACACTGATAACAACCGCATTAATAACTAAACGATGACGTGCGTACTGTACGGGGTACTTAAAGCGTCTACCGCCCGCCAGCACACGCTCACGGTGCTCTGCGACGGTCTCATTAGTAATACGACGGTGTTCCGCATGTTCTAACTTACCCTTTTTCCTAAATCGACGGAGTTTATTCATCTATGTCCTGCGTACCTTCTACTGCGGCGACAGCATCTTGTAACTTATTATATATTTCTTGTGGATGCTCTACTTTACTAATAATCAAATCTCCAACGTATGTCTGAACAACGATAGTCCCGAAGCCCAGTACTTCTCCGCTGAATCCTGGGATATTATAACTTATGCTTTGTATCTTGGACAGACCAAGCTCAACGACATCCTTACCAAAGAAGCCCTTTTGCGTTACCTGACGCAATCTCTGATCAGTCACTATATAAATCGTGTAGTACCACAGTAGGTAGTGGTACAGAAACAGCATCAATCCGAGCACAAAACCACCCACTGGAATCCAATAAACCTCAAGTACTGTTGGCCAAATAAAGACCGGAATAGAGGTTAGCGCAACTGGAGCAAACAGTAGCCAAAAGCCTTTTCGCATAGCTATGACATGTCTGCGAAAAATAAATAATAATTTTTCGCCATCGCGTTGACCCTCGAAATCACGTTTGGCTTTTGCCATATATCTATATTACCATGGTACCCCGGGCAGGAGGACGCTTCGATGACAGACTGGCCTAAAGGCTATTCCATCATCGGCTATAAGCTGTACAAATTAAAAATTGGACAGCTTGCGAACCTTGACGGTTCGGATTCGTGTCACGAATCTACCATAGAAATACGGCCAGTGAACTTGGCCGTATTTCTATGGTACCCCGGGCAGGAGTCGAACCTGCAACCTTATCCTTAGGACGGATCTGCTCTATCCAGTTGAGCTACCGAGGCACACCCCATATTTTAGCAGGTGTCACCGCTGTAGCCAATTCGAACTATCGAGTGAACTTCTCGTGCGCCGTCGGGTATTCGTAAAGCTCACCATCCGCAAACCAATGTGCAATCTCTTTTTCAGCCTCTTCAGGATCACCGCTCGCATGAATCAAATTCGGTATTCCTTTGTCAGCAGAATCAGCATAACCAAAGCTCATATGTGAATAATCGCCACGAATCGTACCAGGTAGTGCGGATTTTGGCTCTGTAGTACCGACCAGTTTACGAACGAGCGCAACTGCCTCTACCCCTTCGAATACCATCGCAATGACAGGTCCTTCGACCATCATCTTGAGCGTTACATCAAACGCATGCTCGCCACGACGCGTGATCATCTGACCGATTTCTTCGTAATGACGGTGGTAGTGTTCCTTATTTGGCTTAATCATCTTTGTTGCCACGATTTTTAGGCCGACTCGTTCGAATCGTGACAGTATCTCTCCCACTAAACCGCGCTGAACTGTATCAGGCTTAAAAACTACCAATGTTTTCTCAACATCATTTAAACTCATAAAACTCCTTTGTCTTTTGAGTTATTATAACAAAAGTATTCCGACAAGAACAGTGGCCAAGCCGAGGCGATACCAACCAAAAACTGCTAAGCTATGTTTTGACAAATATTTCATCAAAAAACCTACAGCCAATAGGCCCGATACGAATGCAAACAAGTTACCCAGCAGCAATGCTCCAAAATTATCCATAAAATAACTAGTGTCCTGCAATATTACTTTCGCCGTCACGCCTAACATTATTGGAATCGACACCAAGAAACTATACTCCGCTGCCTCTTTTGGATTCAATCCACTCAAACGTCCAGCGATAATAGTAATGCCAGACCGAGAAGTACCAGGTATCAACGCAAGGGTTTGCATGAGGCCAATCAGGATAGCTCGCTTAGGCGACAGTTTTTCACCATTGCTTACCGCTGATGCCCTGGGTAGCTTTTCTAGAACAATCAGGACAACACCGACAACCGCTAACATGACCGCTACGACAACGACGCTGCCAAAAAAAGTACTCTCTTCGATAAAATCAGCCGCTAAATAACCTATCAATCCCGCAGGAATCGCAGTAAGTACAATGTTACGGGTTAGCGCGTACTTTCGTTCTACAAATAATTCGCGCACAGTCGATCCAATTTTTTTGCGGAAATAATAAATCAATGCCAACATTGTTCCGATGTTTATCCACTCCAAAAACAAATGACTTGATGCACCCGCAAAGAAATTTTGCGCAATAACCAAGTGGCCCGAACTACTAATCGGAATAAACTCCGTCAATCCCTGAATTAGTCCAAGTATGATGCTCTCAAAAACGCTCATTGTTATTATTCTACCCTTTTTCTACCAGCTAAGCTATATTGGATAGTATGTATACCTCCGAATTACTGGTCGATTTTATTGAGCACATAGAGGTGGAGGGTGGAAGGTCTGCAAAAACAGCCGAAAACTATAGACTATATATCGAAAGATTCGTTGAATTTAGCGACGATACCCAGGTGGAAAAAATCACCAGCGAGGTTGTACGGAAGTATCGTCTATGGCTAAATCGATATACAAATAGCAGTGGCGACAGCTTATCGACAATTACACAAAGCTACCATCTCATTGCATTACGTGGATTCCTACACTACCTATCTTCGCGCGATATATCCAGTCTCGCTCCGAACAAAATTATCCTGCCAAAAGTAACACGAAAACAAGTGACCTTTTTGTACGAAGATGAAATTAAGCGATTATTAGAGAATATTGACACCTCGAACGAACAAGGACTCCGAGATCGCGCAATTATTGAATTGTTGTTCACTAGCGGCCTTCGCGTTTCAGAACTCGTTGCTCTCGATCGTGATCACATCAATACAAAACGCCGAGAATTTATGGTAAGGGGCAAGGGTCAAAAAGACCGACCAATCTTCATGAGTGAAACTGCCGCAAATCACATTGATATATACCTAGAAAAGCGTTCAGACAGCCTTCCCCCTCTGTTCCTCAACTATAGTCGCAATACTACAACAACAAACAGTGGTGACTTTCGTCGATTAACCACACGTAGCGTTCAGCGACTGTTAAATAAATACGCGCGCTTGGCCGGTATCACAAAACATGTCAGTCCACACACACTTCGACACAGCTACGCAACTGATTTATTAATGAATGGTGCAGACATACGTTCAGTTCAATCAATGCTCGGCCATAGTAACATCAGTACGACACAAATCTACACGCACGTTACAGATGAACACCTGCGTGAGGTATTTGAGAAGTTTCACAGCGAGACCAATAGCGACTAATTAGAGCAGCTGTTCAATTGGCGATAATCCGATGCTGTTATATAAAAAGCTTTACAAAGACTACCAGATATATCAACGGCGGCTTCCACGGGTGGAATACTACTCACCCCAGTCTCTACACGGCTTTTAACTCGACGAAATAAATCATTCGCTCTACCGGTGGAGTCAACCTCTGGCTGAATACCATCAAACGAAACAACTGTATTGCCCTGCAACATCTCGACACTAAAAGTCGTACCGGTGTTATAGATTGCGCTAAGTAATAAATATGCTGTTTTTGTACCTGACCCTATCATATCGGGCACTCCTACAGTTGCACTACATGCAAACCTATTGTCAAAATTCTCTTCGCATTTGATTTCAACAGGCTGCGAAGGAACTTGATTTTTCGATTTTCGCTTGTTGTCTGCAAAGCTAAACGGCACACCACCGAGGCCATCACGTTTACTTGGTATTAAGAACAGAGTTGCATTGTTCGTTTTTTTGCCAGCATTATCATCAAAATCGGACAATTGAAATTTATCACCAAATTGAATGAGTTGCGTGCGAATCAAAGGTGGACTATCTTTAGGCCAAACTGTTGCAGATGACGAAGAAAGCTTTGGTAATAATGCATTCTCTGGCAAAGTCGGCCCAGTCGATACGCCGCCCGAGAGCTCTGTTTGCAAGTCCTCTGCCACGAACCAGTTAATCCTTACTTTGTTAAATGCTTTATTCGACTTTAACTGAATCATTCGAGTCTCGTTCGCAATCAACTTGCCCTCGTAATCTAGAGTATCCATCTTTATCTTTACGCACGTATACGCCTGCTGAAGCAGTTGATCATCACCGCCAAGCTCTTTCTGCTCTACTATCACCTCTTTTTCACCCGTAAGACCGGGAAATATACCAGATTCCTGTATAGTGTTACATTCTTGATTACTCACCGCCAAGACATCAGCTAACGATTTACACACGTCTTTCTTTTCTTTTGTGCCTTCGCTAGTATTCGAACAATTATTCGTTTGATAATCAACGATAACACGCTTTGCATCTTCAACACCCGCATACGCAGAATCAAGTGCGCTTTTTGACAAATCAATTGTTGTTGCTTGCTGTTGATTCTGTACCATTATACGGACAAAGGCGACCGTGATTGTCGTGATCAAAAGTGCCGAAAAAATTACAATAAATAACGATACAGCCCCTCTTTGCTTGTCCTTACCTATTCCATATTGCATATCATGAACCTCCTCCGCCCCCCGCTAGGACTGTAAAATCAAACTTATTAACCGCACAGTAATCTTGCTGAGAAAGCGCATCACTCGGTGGCTTACATGTACCATCTACTGAATCTACTAGTATTGTGATCGCATCCTGATCATTTGTGCCTATCACCATCTGAATGCGATATAATGCCTGACTGGTGCTCAAATTGACAGATGTCCTCTCAATATCTAGCCCGTGTATTGCTATTGTCAAATCACCACCCCCTTTTACTGATAAAAGTTCCGTCGCGTTTGCTCTTGATATAGCCGTACCCCTGTTTTCTCGCAGACAGTATTTCCCATTTTTATCATTAATACGAGCAAATCCTATCTTCTCGTCGTTTGGATTATCATCTGGACTATATACATTAACTTGCGAATTACTCTTAATGGAGATACCATAATTCCACACATAGGTATATTTGCCAGTACAAAGCCTGCCGCCGACGACATCATCACCGTCCTTCATTTGTACAAAATTCGTAGCAGTAGCGAAAGGTTGCGACTGCCCTATAGTACGCCGCATATCTGCCGTAATAGCACGAGCCGATTGATCAACCATCCGCAGCGTCAAGCCTTTATTATAAATATTGCCAATCTGAATCACTGTCAACGCAACGGTGAGCAGCAAAACGGCAATAAAAGTCATCGCCAAAAGTAACTCAATAATTGTGAACCCCTTATTCTCTCGGTTCATATAACCTCACAATCGTTCCTAAAGTGATCGGCGTTGATTGCCCCGGACTATTCCAGCATGCGCGAATATGAAAATCGTAAAATCCAGATCTAGTCTTATTGTTACCTTTCACCTCTATAGACACTTCAGGCGAAGCCACTGCCTGTATCCATATTCCCTCTGCTCTTGCGGGGGCGCCTCCAGCGTCATCGTAGCGCACTTGCGCATACGTTGCCGGTTGCCTCTCGCCCGACTGGTCGGCTAGCTTCATCTTTAGAACATCCAGAGTAAACCGCTTGGGGTCACCTGGCTGGGGTACATTACAGTTGGTGCCATCTGTAATCTCATTAAACTTATCCGCGAATGTGACTGCGTGTCTTTCAACAATATCATGCCATAACTGCGTTGCTTCTCCGTTGCGGCCGAAATCAATAGAATAGGCGTGACTCAAATAACGCAGAGCATCCGCCTGTGCATCCATTTGCTGTCGCACTAATCCTATTTCTAACGCCGTTTGAGCTAATGCGGTGCCCCTGTTCATCAAAGCCATACCACTAATAGCTAAGAAACTGAACACAGTAATCGCAAACAAGACTTCAATAATTGTATCGCCCCTGCTATGGCTAGTTATGCGCATACTGAATCCACCTCATTGACCGTTATCCCATCTTGACTAGCAATCCGAGAATCAATATTCACAGAAAATATTGGTAGCGCTCCTCTGTCACCGTCAACGCACAACCTTAATATTCCATCCGTATTAATAGAAGGAGATGAAGCGAGAGGGGGGGTGACCATTGTGCGTAAGTCACTTGGTAATGCATTAGACGAAGTGAATATTCGCAAAAGCCCATTAGCTGGAGAGCGCAGAATGAGCATAGAAAATTCCGGATTATTCGTTACTTCAACCTGCCAATCAAGTTCTTTTTCCTCTTGTCCAAAGTTAGATTTTTTAGGCAAATATTTTTTTATTATATCCAACTCACCATCGCCAGGAGCTATGTTTACTGGCTCTGTCCCTATGACAGAATACGTATGCAATATAGTTCCACTACTGCCCATTTCGATTGCCTTACCTAGCAAAACACATTCCGATGTACCCCTGGAAATGCTGGTAGAAGGATTTTCGTTAAAATTACCTCCTACGCAGGTCGTAGTATCCTCGCGTCCATTTCTAGTATTGTCCACCTCCACGTATTGATCTTGTAAAAAGGCCGAGAAGTTGTACACACCTTCCCTGTATCTTTGTTGTGCAATATTTGTACCAACACCCACCATAAGTGCAACGAACAAAATGCTCGAAATACCTAAAAAAAGTACTACCTCAATAACCGTGAATCCCCGTTGAATTTCGGTGTTCATATAGCCCAATTATAGCATAAGTACTATGAGGTACCCAGAGTAAACAGGATGTACCAATCAATAATTTGCGTACCGAATATTCCAGCAAAGAACCAGCCTGCTATCAAGAATGGGCCAAACGGTATGTGTGATTGACGCTTTATCCGGCCGCTCAACATCATTGGCATTAACACTACTGTGCCGATCAGGTTTGCCAAGAACAATGCCAGCGCTGCTAATTTCCAGTCCGCAAGCAGTAATGCTAACACGAGCCCCAACTTGACGTCGCCATATCCGATCCACTGATGTTTCGAGACAACGTATATGACATAGTACAAACCACTGAGGATTGTCACCGCCAAAGCAATGTTTGCAACCTGTGAAAATACATCCGTCTGCCCATACAACGTTGTTAGGCTAAAGACAGCCCCTATCACGAACAGCGTGTACATTACCCTGTCTGGCAGCAAGAACCATTTGCTATCGTAGACAAATAGCATTGCCAGTCCTACTCCCGCAACAAGCCAGCTAGCAAATTGTACCAATGCCCACGCAGTATCCAATTGATACGGCCAAAAGTAATACGACACGGCGAAGAATGCGGCAACACCAAGCTCGATAGTTGGCTCTAGCCAGCCTATTCGTTTATGGCAATAACGACACTTGCCGCCTAGTTGTAGCCAACTAGCAATTGGTATCAAATCGTACCACTTTAGTTTATGCCCACAATGTAGGCAAACCGAGCGATCCTTTGTGATGCTGGTTTTTTTGATAGCCTTGACCTCGTTGGAATCACGACCGCCCACTTTTTCACCAGCCTTCTTGTCTTCTCGTAACTGACTAGCGCGCAAACGCCATACCGTCGCACCAGCAAAGCTGCCAAAGAATAGACCAACGACCCCTAGTAGAATTGTGTTCATCAAAACAATCATGTTTATATAGTACCAGCTATTAGATAGGTTTACTATCTACTTGTTGTCAAGACAATACTTAGCGCTCTGACCTTCGAGTGCCATCAGGAGAACATATTGACGGCTTGATCCGTTAGCTGTAGTTCCACCTGGACCACATACTTTACCTGTAATATATTGGATTCTTGATAGGCTGTTGGTCAGAGTCGCCGTGGATGATGACTGTATTGTGTAATTCATGCCGGACGGATCAATATAATCATCACCCGCAAGCGTTCCCGTGGTTCCGCCTAGATAATTTGTGACGAAACTCGATAACGTACCCGTTGTCCCTGTCGTAACAGGAATTGCACCCCTACTCGATGACTGGAATTGGCTAATTTGCGAAGCTATCCTTGATAGGTCTGATTTACGCTGTGTATTACGCTGGCTACTTTGCAAGGCGGGTAGCGCGATAAACACCATCACGAAAATTAACGCTGCAATAGCAAGAACCAACACGACCTCGATAATCGTAAAGCCTTTTTTTGCAACTAATTTGTTATTACTCTTTTTCATGTGATTCCCACCTTTCTAGTGAACGTTAGTGCATGAATTCGTTTCTATTTTTATAATTAAAAACGCTCATCCTTATCGTACACAACAAATTAACAAATGTCTACAATATTCTTTAGACTTGTATGGTATTAACGAGGCTGTAAATTGGCAGCAAGATAGCAGCAACCATACCGCCAGCCATCAGCGCCAAAACAACCATCAAAATTGGTTCTATTGATGTCGAAAGAGCGTTAATCTCTTCATCGAGCTCGTTTTCGTAAATCGTAGCTGTTTTGCCCATCATTTCGTCAATCCGACCAGACTTCTCACCGATACTGATCATTTGTGGTACTAGCGAAAGTATATGCTCCTCTACAGATAGAGATGACGAGAGGTCCTTACCGCCTTTTACCTTTTCGGCCGCACTATCAATTTCTGCAGCGATAATACTATTGTTGACCGCCTCACTGGTAATCGCAAGCATATCGAGCATACTCACGCCTGTGTTTAACAACGTTTGCCCGGTGCGCATAAACCTCGCCATATACAAGCGCTGAAACAGTCGCTTGAAGACAGGTACGCTTAACTTGAACGTGTCCATAGCCCTTTGCCCACCTTCGGTTCGTAAATACTGCATCAGCAGATAACCACCCACGACGGCCACGATAAGAATCGCCCACCAATACTGCGTCAAAAACATTGATATATTGACAATAATCTGTGTAATAAGCGGTAGTTGCTGGTTTAAATCAGTATAGAGTTTTTCAACCTGTGGTACCACAGTAAAGAACATAAACGCCATAACTGCCAAAATAACAAACAAAACAATTCCAGGATACATCATAGCGCCACGAATTTTACCCGATATAGCTGCGTCCTTTTCTTGTTGAGCCGCAACCCGTTGCAATGCCCCATCTAGCGTACCTGACGCCTCACCAGCCGCAACTAACGCGAGGAATAGCTTGTCAAATACCATTGGATGCTTCGCGAAGGAATCATGCAGTGATTTACCCGATTCAATAGATGCAATTACTTCCTGGACGATACCTCGCAAGCGAGTATTTTGCGTTTGATCGACAAGAGTATGTAAACTTTGCGATAAAGGTAAGCCAGCCGCGATCAGAGTCGAAAGTTGACGGGTAAAAATAACTTTATCTTTTGTAGTGATACGTCCCGTAAAACGCGCAAAAAAGCTATCATCAGCCGCAGCTTCTGTAATATTCAGAGGGACGAGACCCTGGGCGGTAAGTACCTTTACTGCTCCGCTTTCTGATTCTGCCTGAACCATCGCCTTGACGACTTTGTGAGTAGTACTATCTTTTGCTTCGTAATTAAACTTGCGCATAATCTATCATTAACCCCTCATTAACCGTTCGAATTCTGTCAAATCAACCGCAAAACTACGAGCTTCATCGTAGGTGACAACACCACTTTGAACCAAGCCGACGAGTGTTCTATCCATCGTCTGCATTCCTGTGTCAGCCCCTGTTTGAATCACCGCGTCCAACTGATGGCTTTTGCCTTCGCGAATGATATTACGAACTGCTGGATTTGCGATCAATACCTCGGCGGCCACTACCCGTCCACCGCCTATCGTAGGAATAAGCCGCTGTGAACATATGCCCATGAGAATGTTTGATAACTGTGCACGAATTTGAGATTGCTGGTGCGGTGGAAATACGTCAATCATACGATCGATTGATTGTGCGGCACTGTTAGTGTGAAGTGATGCTAGCACCAAATGTCCAGTCTCGGCAATCGTAATCGCTGCACTAATTGTCTCCAGGTCACGCATCTCGCCAATCAACACAACATCCGGGTCTTGGCGAAGACTCGAACGAAGTGCGGCAGAAAAACTATACGTATCGTAATGAAGCTCACGCTGTACAATAACGGATTTCTTTGACTTGTGCGTGAACTCAATAGGATCCTCGATTGTAATAATATGCTGTGATGTTTCGTCATTCAATTTATCAATAAGTGCAGCGAGTGTCGTTGACTTACCACTCCCCGTTGGGCCCGTTACCAGGACTAATCCACGGGGGTAATTAGCAAAATTCAAAACAATCGGAGGTAAACCTAGCTCTGTAATCGACTTTATTTCGTTCGGGATCAATCGAAGCGCAGCGGCAATATTGCCTTTCTCGTGATATGCATTAACCCTAAAACGGCCCAAGGTACCAAATGCAAAGCTAAAGTCAAATTCCTTGTCCTTGTCCAAAATCTGTCGTTGATCGGCATCTAGAATCGCAAAAATCAATGTTTCTACCGCCGGTTCATCCAGCTGATTAAATCCGGGCATCGGAAGTAATGCACCATCAACGCGTAGCATTGGTGGTAATCCGACCTGTAGATGCAAGTCAGACGCTTGGCGCCGTACTACTTCTTCTAGCAAAATTTCAATTCTGAGTTCTTGGTTTGCCATATCTTTTCGTCTTTCTACGCGGTATCCGCCGTTACACGATTTACTTCCTCGAGGGTTGTAACGCCTTGTAACGCCTTTAGATATCCGTCTTGGCGCATGGTAATCATACCTTCTGCGACCGCTTGTTTTTGGATTTCACTACTGGTCGCGCGATTGACGATAAGTCGTTGGATGGTTTCTGTCACATCCATTACTTCGTAAAGTCCGGCCCGACCACTGTAACCCCGTGGGGTCGCAGGGGTATCTTTACCCTTAACTAAAGTATAAGCGTTTTGACCCGCAAGTGGCAAGTCTTTATATCCTAAATCTTGAGAAATCTGTGCAACCTCAGCGGCCGACTTGGGTAAAAGGTGACCTACCGTTGTTAAAATATTCTGCGTTTCTATAGGAGTTGACTGATATGTGTCACGTTTTGGCGCCACTCGTCGAACTAAACGCTGACCGATAATTGTATTGACAGTACTGGCGATCAAAAATGGCTCAATCTTCATGTCTAATAGGCGTGGTAGCACTCCAGCCGCACTATTGGTGTGCAGTGTGCTAAGCACCAAGTGGCCCGTCAACGACGCCTGAACAGCCAAGGCCGCCGTCTCTTCGTCGCGAATCTCACCAACCATCACGATATCTGGATCCTGACGCAAGATTGATCGCAGGCCTGTCGCAAATGTCAATCCAACCTCACTATTTACCTGAATCTGATTAACGCCTCCGATTTTATATTCCACCGGGTCTTCTAATGTCACAATGTTAACTGAATCATCCTTGATTTCTTGTATCAGTGCGTAAAGGCTCGTTGACTTACCGCTACCAGTTGGTCCGGATGTAAGAATCATACCGTTAGGTCGATGAGATCCTTTGCGGATGGCACGTAATGCCCTACCCGCATAGCCCATTTCTTCTAGCTGGAAGGAGGCACCAGACTTATCCAGCAAACGAATAACAACTTGCTCACCCCAAACAACAGGGCTAATCGCAATACGCAAGTCAACCTCTTTGTTCGCAACACTGACCGCTGATTGACCATCCTGTGGCACACGATGTTCATCTATTTTTAGGTTGGACAAGATTTTTATTCGACTTACCAACGCTGGCTCTATTGCTTTTGGTAACTGCATAATCTCTCGCAAAACCCCATCGACACGAACTCGGATCTTCAAAGCACCCTGTAATGGTTCGATATGAATATCACTAGCACGACTCTTTACCGCATACTCCAAAATCGTCGATAACGCACGGCTAATCGGTGAATCCTGAACGATAGTTTTTATACTAGAAGACTCTTCTTTTTCCGCCTCTTCCTTAGAAGCTTCGGCAGCGACATCAACCGAAGACAAGTCTGTCTTGTATTGATCTAGTACGTGACGTATACCCGCCTCGGATGCCATGAATACTTTTAAGGGCCTGCTGATACGACTCGAGAGATAATCTACTGCCTGAACGTTACTTGCATCAACCATTGCTACCGCAAGCCTATTTCGTACTTCCGCCAATGGCACAGCCATAAATCGCTCTGCAACGTCCTCGGGAATCAAATCGAGCACCTTTTGATTGATGAGGCTATTCGTTAAATTAACGTATGGCGTTCCGGATATCTGAGCGAGCGCGTGCGTCATCATCTCGTCATCAATAATATGTTTATCGGACAATAACGCAAACAAAGGCTGCTTGGTTTTCTTTGACTCCTCGCTCATCGTCGCCAACGTTTCTTTTGAAATGAGGCCTTCTTCTTGAAGAAGTCCTATCAGCTTATCCTGCATGTCTGTGGTGAGTAGCGCCACGCGAGACCCCCCTTACGGTAATTGCTTTTCGCCGATAACAACCTCGACGGTCGGATTAATTGCATCCTTATTAAATATAGTGCTGTCTGGCTGAACGATTGATTCAGTAATCACAGACGCAGTTCTGACTGTCTGAGACTCGGTTGTCGGACTACCTATCAATGCATTTGCAACAAAATATGCCACAATCACACTAATAGATGCTATGAAGATCAATACAGCGATGTCACTACGTTTCATGGCTTGACCACCTTATCAGTTAGTTGTACCTTTTGAGCTGGTTCGTAAAATCCTCGTCCATCAGCCGATAGAGTTACTTTGCCGCCCTGACTCTCAATAGACATAGTATCGATTGTAAATGGCCTAATCGATCGCTCGATTTGTTGCAAAATTTTGCGCAGTCCGTCTTGATTATCGGCCGTACTGATAGTGAACGAAAATCCTATTCCAGTTGCTTCAGAATCACTACTATTAGAATCTGAACCGTCGTCTTCAACGCCACTCACCGGTTCTACCCGAAGTGATTCGATGATTATGCCACTAACTCCCGATAATAGTCTTGTTTGTAATGAAGATGCCATTGCAGTTGAATTTGCGTCAGCAGGCAACGCATCCAAAATCACCTGTAGCGCCGGGTCATTACTATCTAGTCGTACCGACTGTAGATCTTCATTTGTATTCAATAGGCTTACGCTATCCTTCAACTTAGGCACAACCTCTAGATTTTCTTTCAGAGTATCTGCCGTTTTCTGCTTTTCCAGAATCACCCGTTCACCATACCAAATACCTTGCGCTAAAAAGATCATAAGAACAACAGAAAATCCAACGACAACCGATACACCAGTAATCCAAAGAAACATTGTACGATTGGATTTAGCTATTTGTTGGCGCTTTTTCAATCCGCCACCTTTTGAATTATCCATTATTGGTCACCCCCGTCTTGGTCCACGGTACTTTTACTGAATAGACTTTCTGGCAATCGTACATACGAATCTGTTACATTTTGTCGGTTCGGCTTGATTATAATTGCATTCTTGGAACTACGCGCAAAGAAAACTGGATCATACTCGAAGGATAATGAAAATCGCAGCACCTGATCACCAGATGCATCCTCGCCATAGCTAAGTTCACCTGCCGTTACATGATCAGTTAAAGGCACTGTTTGCGTCTGACCGTTGTCATCCTTGTAGCTCATAGACGTACCTAGGATTGTCTTTTTTAACACATCAGCCGCAACATAACCATTTTTTGCCTGTCCTTCGAGCACTATCGTACCAGCTGCGGCATCAAAACTAGTTTGCGAAAAGCTAACTGAATTTGGTGATGCAGGATTCACGGCCACGAGTAGGTCAAAAAAGCGTGAAACAACATTCTTTTGATTATGTAGCTCGTCCAATTTGGTCAGCTGATGCTGAATAGTAAGTGTGTTATCGATGTCATCAATATTCTGCAGCTCATTACTCCTATCCGTAATATCAGTATCAATTGCATTGGACCTAATATTCTGAACGCCGTACAGATACAGAGCAAGCAACACAACAATGCCCACTGCGGCCATTCCAACCACAATTGCACCACTAATAACAAGTGTACGAGCACGTTTCGCCTTGATATACTCTTGCTTTACATCCGGGACCAAGTTGATTTCTATCATACCTTGTTCTCCCTCTGCGCCAAGCCTACCGCAACGGCAAATTCTGAACTAACTGCCGCTAGTTGTTGATCCTGTGGCGTTGAAACCATCTGCCAAGGATTTGCAGCGACGGCCGGAATACCTATCTTGTTTGCCAAATATTGATCAATGTGGGGTATGGTACTCGCGTAACCAACTAGCAAAACACCGCCAACAGCCAGGGTCGGATATCGTGTCTGGAAAAATTGTACTGACTTTGATAACTCTGATACAAAACCATCGAGCGTACTCTCGAGTGCAGTAACCAGTCGGCCCTCTAGCTTGTCTGGTGACAAACCAAACTTGAGAACAAATTGTCTTGCCTGATCTTCTTCGATATTTAGATTTTGTACGACACTATTAACAAGCGTAGAGAGTCCGTTTGGAATTGTTCGCACAAGTCGAGGAACATCGCCATATGTCATCGCAACATTAATAGAATCTTCACCGATGTCAACAATCAACTGAGCATCCTTTGTTCCAGGAATCAGTGTCGAGCGAATCATTGCAAGAGGATCAGGCTCTGCAGCAACCACCTCAAAACCAAGCCCTTCAATCAATTCTAATCTTTCCTCGGTATAACTGATCGGCGTACTCGCAATTAGCACCTCTTGTTGCGCAGGATCATGAAAAGATTGTCCCAAAAATGACCAGTCCACCTTTGCTTCATCCACGGCGATAGGTATAAATTTCTCGAATTGATACTTCATGGAAGCATGCTGTACCGCCTGAACATTCGCAGGTACGTCTGCAACAGTAATGAATGTTTTATTTGATGGCAAGCCAATTGCAACATTCTTTGTTTTGATACCACTCTGACCTACAACGGTCATAATCGCCTCGCTCAATCGTTGACGTGCCTCGGCAGAATTAGACATTGACGTCTTGATATCGATTGGCGCATAGCCATAATGACGCAGAGACCATTGTCCGTGCCCAGCAGGCGCCAACTGTACAGCGCGAACAGCTGATGTGCCTATATCTAGACCAAAGAAATCACCCACGCCTTTTATTAATGCCATAGTACCTTCCATTATACATAAGAGTTATGGGATATAAAAGACTTTTTTTGCTAGAAATAAGGAGGAAGCTCTACAGAGTAAGTTGTCTGTATCCTGAGGCCGCTGCTATCGATATTATTCGCCCACAAGTACACACTTGCAGGTAAGTTAATTATCTCGGCAGGCTCGTCTGAATCTCCACCCATCGCGCCCGCTGTACGTCGCAGATCCAAATCACGTGCCATCACAGGACCATTAATTCTCAGCGGTAGTTCACATATGCGTGTAGTTAACTTATCGGAATTATTACATGTATTAATGGTTCCGCCTTTCGCTATTAGCCAAGCATCGATATTAGTGACCGACTCATTTATAGAGATGTTCTTTGCTATAATCACGAGTTGTGGAATTTCATCAATATTGGCGTAGTCCGTATCTTCGTACTTTATATTTCCGGTTATCCTCACCGTGCTATTCGAAGCATCCAAAATATATGACTTACCTGCTTTGATGATGCTTGAGCCAAGATCCAGGCTACCGCCAGACTGATATAGGCCGCTCTTCATGCTGCCATTAAAGCTAAGACTATCTCCAGAGGACAAATCTTTCACCACAGGAAACAATGCGCGTAGCGGTGGAATAACATCCGGAATACTACCTGACATACCAGATAACTCTGTGAAGTAACCAAATTCATTATCCGTATTCGCAAATGTCAAATCAGCCCACTGTGATTGCGACGATCTCGACGGTGAAGGAAATCCATTGTGCAATCCAGACAAAGATGCCGTCCAAGATACCTGGCCCGGAGCAAAAATGCCATATTCTACCCAACTACCATATGTCGTGTAGGTATTATTATTTTCTCGTTTTTCCGTATGGGACGTATAGACACCCGCTCTTCCACTAGGGCTTTCGTCCGAGAAAAATCGTCCAACCTTCAAATCACCACCCCAAATTTGCACATATGGAGTCTTGCCGACGCTGACAGTAACACACTCTCCCTGACTAAATCGACTCGCAGGACTGGCATTCTGTGTTGGCTTATCTAATATCAATACAAAGCAAACGTGCGTACCATCTGTCCAGTTATTGTCCCAGGTCAGTGTCGTAGAACCAAATGTTGCGTTTGTTGGACCGAACACGCGCTGGCTAGTCTGGTAAGGAGGAGTGTCATTGCATTGCACCGTTCCGCTTCCGGTAATGAGTGCTTTCAAGGTACTACAATCACCGCTACCATTCTTGTACTTATATACGCTACCGCCGTCACTCGTAGGAAAAGTTCTCAGTTTGTTTATGTTTCCTCCGGGCGAAACAACAATCTTTTTAACCGTCCATTTGGTTGATGCGCTGTTATCAGATTTTGTATTCGCAACCCAATAGTCGAACTTTACACTGCTATTAAATTTCGAAATAGTATTCGTGACAGCAGTCACTTTCGGTTCTAAATCATATTTTTTAGGTGGTGGCGGTGGTGGAGTTGGTGGCGTAACGATTGGCTTGCATGAATCACCAATAACTGATTTTAGTTTCTCGGCTAAGTCACGATAGTTACCACTGATGGGGAAAATATTACTGCTATTAGTCTTGCTGCCATTAACCACAAAGTTAATACTGCTCTTGCTCGTGCCGCCTATGATGCCACCAACAATTATTTTTCCTGCTGCCTTGTGCTTTAGTACCGCGTTGCGACCAGCATCAAGTGCTACCTGATTACCCTCAACCCCCTTCTGCTCATTACCAAACCAATCATACTGCCCGGAAGGCATATTCGGTAGACCATCTGTCATAAATACAATAATGTCAGCCTTACTGACGATATTTTTTATACCACTATAGCTATTAGGAGCGCCGCGGTTATAAGCAAAACCCTGTTCGTAATTTGTTGTTGCAAACTTCCAAAAACTCACAACTATACTATTCAGTTGAGCTTTGAATCCGGCATTCACACCCTTTGAACTAACAAAATCATGATATGGTGCGTCGTAATTAACCGCACCATTAGGTTCATGCGCAAATGACCAAAATGCCAATTGGATATTATCATCATAGAGCCCCGTCGGTTCAAACAATCGTCCAATTTGCGTTCTCATCGTGTTTAATTGACTAGGAGTCACCGAGCTAGAACGATCCAGTACCATGACCGCTTTACATGGAGCATCCGCCTGTTGTGCGAGAGTTTGTGATGCAGGAGTAGTTAGTGCGATCGCTGCGATAATTCCACCGATCAAAAGTGTCCACGGCGCTATCGAAATCACCAGACCCTTCATCACTTACTCCCCAATTCCGTCACTCGTGATGCATTATCATCAAAATATTTCTTGTCGAGTGCGGTAACGTTCATTGGGCTCTCTGCCCACTCGCCCGCCAACGTATAGTACTCGGCAGCTAGTGTATAATTTTTTTGATCTTCGTATATTCGTGACAACCAATCAGCAACCAAAAACTGGTCGTCGCTCAGCGTTACGGCATTCTTTGCGGCAGCAATAGCTTCTTTGACATGACCGGCATTATAAAACAGTGCAGATTGATCAATATAAATCTGTATTTTTCGAGCTCTGTCCGTTTCAGCTTTGACTGCATCATCATACACTTTCTCTACACCCGCAATATTACCTTTTTTCAGTTCGGACGAAGCATTGTTGAAAATCTCCTCATCGCTCTTAATTTGAGCAACTCGGGCGTCCCGCTCAACCAACTCACTTGCTATTGGAGTGCCTCCGACTTGTTGCTGCGACTGGTACAGCATATACCCTACCACGCCAGCGGACACCACGAAAACCGCCACAACACTAGAAACAATGATGAGTTTTGCTCTACGGGACATCCCAGAAAATTGTTTCTTATTCTTCTTGCTCATACTAAAACGCTATCGCTTATATACACCTTAGTTTACTCGTTAGACTCAATTCGAGCAAGCAAATTATATCCCTACAGACATTTATGCCCCACGGACAGCAGGTGTCAAAACAACTCTTTCAGCAATATGATATCAATCTTTCAAAAAAATAGGTCTTGCCGGCGCGTGGCGCAGACAAGACCTATTTTGCACAACTTTGTTCAACTACTCTTCGTCACTTGTGGCGGAATGTGAAAGCACCACTTGCGATGACTAACTCTGTGTCTATCCTGGTAAAAATAATACGGACTGACAACATGTACAAAGTCACCCAAGTGCTCGACATACGCGGCGTGAACCAACTGGGCACGCCCGTGACGAATTGGCTGGGTCCGAATACGAATGTCTCTGCCCTGACGCGGTCGAATGACTATATAATCACCCTGCTGAAATACGCTGGCGACATCGCAATACTGCGCGCCCAGACGATCACAATAGTAATCCTCCGAGTCCAAGCTGACTACCGTCAATCGCTGTTGCTGGTCATCCGTCGAGACCAAGGCCGAATGCAGAATACTGATTGCCTCGTCTGTGTGTTCTTGACCACTCAGCAAATATACCTCTGGCATTACGCCTCCTGTAGTTGAATTGTTGATGTGCAAAACTTATATTATTATATCACTTTTTAATAAAAAAGTCTATTCATCCCGTGACTCGACGATTAATCGGGCAAATCTGGGATTTCAAATTCCTTTATTTTACTGGTTGCACCGAGTAATAAAACGACCTTTGTCTTTGGTATATCAAAAAATTCTGCCAACATTTCGGTCACGGCACGATTCGCCTTGCCTTGTTGCGCTGGCTCACGCACGTACACTAAATATCCACCCAACAAATCCGGCTGGACCAATGCCCCCTTTTTGCTACTAGGTTTTACGGTGACGGTGATTCGCATGTAGTTATTGTATCAGCGTGAATGGAGCGGATCTTGGTAAACCTAATCCTTCAGGAGTTACCTTGAAGCCATTCACCAAACTGTTTCCAGTGCTCTAAGCTTTCACCGGCTGAGGCAATATCGCCGTCTGCCAATTGCTCGGCCATGGTCTGATCGCCGTATAATATAACAGTCCGTTCAAACGATTCGCTGTCATCTACTCTACCTCTTGCTTCGTTAATAAATTTGCCTTTGTAGGTCGAAACGAAATGCTGTAGAGATTCACCGTCAAAATACACCACATGTTCATGACAATAAATCGTTTTGTCGTCGTGCCGTGCCATCAATGCCAGCCAGTCTTCAGAGCTCATCCAGTCGGAAATATCCTTCATGTAACCACCCGGAAATCCACCAAGCGCTGGTATTTCCCAACTAGTGTCCGACACTACGACAGGTGCATGCGTCACGTCGTACGCAGCACGCGCCTTGGCCTTGGCGATTTCTGCCGGATCGTGGTTCTGTATCTCGTCTATTTCAACCCTCACAGAGTTTACTGTTATATTGTATTGTTTCAGTGTTTCATTGGCTTCAATGATTTTTCGTGAGTTACCAGTAGCAAATAGGATTTCTTTCATAGTTTCATGATAACCGTCGGTCTGGCTAGTTTCAAGCTGTTCATTTGTATATCTAGATAGCACATGACACGCTATGTCTCCCTCACCCCCATTTTTCCAATTGGATCCTGTGACGCGTACAGATAAGCTAAACACGTAGTCACGTATTGCAAAATCATCCAAATCTTGTATAATAGTACTGTCAGACGAGCCGAGTTGCTCGTCCGAGCATCTTGGTACTACAAAAGAAGAAGGTCCACATGGTTACCCTTTTGCTCTGCTTGCTGAGCCTCATGCTTCTACTAAGCGCACTGAGGATCGAATGCACTTCAAGTTGGAAGTGGTACGTAGTTCTTTTTGCGTATGGGGTTTCGGCTGGCTTCACCGTCAACCGCTTCGTACTGCTCGACAGCTCTGTACTGCAGTTCTTCATGAACCTGCTCATCGTGGTTGGCCTGTACGGCGTTGCATCGTTCGTCATGGACCAACGCAGTCGGAGGCGAGAATAACGACGACAAGGTAAAATGATACTGCTCATCGAGTAGCATCACCAAGATACGGTCGAGGGCCACGAATTTGCGTTATGCAGACTCGTGGCCCTCGGCCCTTTTTATTTTCAGCGTTAGATTATTTACCCAGTTTTTCAGGCACGATAAACCACAACACGAGGTATGGTACCAAACCCGGCAAACCACCAGGCAACAGCAAGATTACTGCAATTGCACGAACGATTACTGGATCAATGTCGAAATACTCAGCTATACCACCACATACGCCCGCAATCTTGCGGTCTTTTTTGGATCTGTATAGTCGTCTTGGTTGTTTGTTAGTCATATGTAGATTATACCTCATCCTGACTCGGTGTCTCTGTGACATTTTGATGATAGTTATCCAGCGCCATAGCAAGTACATCATGGATTCGCTGGCGACTGTCAGGCTTCCACGCATCGAGCGTATCTATCATGTCGTCTGCACTGTATGTCGACATCTGCATACGTTCAGCAAATTCAATATCCAAATCACGTATGGTCGTATTGGTACTGGCAATCTCGCCAGCAATATGCAAAATCATTTGGTTTTGCACGTCAATCAAGACACCTAGTAATGTATTCATGTCTTCGACTTTTGCCGGGCGAGGCACTTCGTTGGTCATGGCAAGATTATACCCCTAATATATCCTCTATTTCAATCACATCTAGCAAGCATGAGAAATTTTTTATTCACACTTTTCATGGTATAACCAACACATGACAAACATCGATTCTACGCCGGAATCACCCCAGCATAACCACGAGCAGTGGTTGGCGATTGAAAACATGAGTATGGTGCAGGATATCCTCATGGACGAAGATCCAGATGTCGAAAGACCGGACCTATGGCGACTGACATGGAACGAATTACAAATGGAGTCCGCCACGTATACCGACCACCTCCAAGAGATTAATCGACAGATTGCCCGTACTCAAATTCATTCGCTGTACATGGAATCACTCGAGTGCCAATACCCGGAACTCAAAAACGTAGAATCCGAAGAAGAATTGATAATCGCAATGGCAATGATCGCGGACCTACCCCCCTGTAGCGGTAGCTTTACTGCATCAGATTACCAATCAGCAGACGGCAAAATGCGAGGCATGTCGTGCACCGAAGTCAAATTAGGTGATAGCGTTGCCCTATCAATATGTTTGATCGATCATGACAATGGATTAACAAAATCGTACATCCTAACAATAGGTATTGATGGCAAAATGTGGGGCGGTGCCGACACAGAAATGAGCATACGTGATTCAGACGAAGATGAGATGCTGAGCAAGATCCACCCTAGCCAAATCAGTAATCTCGTGCAAGTCTTACACGGTAGCATGATGCCGTACGAATTAGAAAACAAATTAGTAGAAATCGAAACAGTGTCCGCAGAAACAGACGAATTCGAACTACGCGCAATCCTAGAATATGCTCGAACACAGTACTATCTAGCAGTCCAAACTCATGCCGAAGAGGCCCAAAAAGGCGTATACGACATACAGCTAGACTACCTAAATGAGATGCACCAGATAGCACTCGAACGCATGGAACAATTACTTTACTGAACTATAAATCAGTTGTTGGATCGGACTTGTCCAGCAATCCACGAACAATTACATCCGTAGAAAGAAGCTTTCTTGTTCGGAATAAACCTGACCTAACAGTTGCGGGTTCAATGTTCAATTCTTCGCTAATTTCGTCATTGGTTTTTTCATACACGGCGCGCAGAACAAACATGTCATACCAGTTTTGGTGTTCTGGGCACAAAATCTCTTTTGCGCGTTGCATCACTAAATCAAAATTATCATTCAACTCAACGTCTTCGTAACCATCGTTTGCAGTCCGATCGGGATATTCTGCATATTCCCGCATATCCGACGCTAGCACTTGATTGCGACGAACCTTTGCACGCCCTTCATTAAAAATCGAGTTACGCAAAACTGTAAAGAGCCAACCTTGACGCAGGGTTGCCTTGTCAGTAATGATTTCTCCGTTCTCATTACGGTAGAAGTTATCAAACGCTTTCATAAAGACATCTTGAACCGCGTTTGCGGGATCGCGTGCACCGTATCGAAACTTGGCCATGCGTAGCAACGGTTCGGAAAACTGTAAGTATAACTCGTCAAAAGTGTATGCCTCTGCATCAGAGACTGCTGTTTTAGTGCTAATTTCCACTTTCGGGGAGGTATCACCATAAGCCATTTGTAACATTGTACCATAATACCGGAATTTTGTAAATACCACAAAAAAGCGAAAAGGCGCCGTACCCGAAGGTCGTGCGCCTTTATCACTACGTAGGAATCACATTTCCTGATAATACTTATCGAGGAACTGCGCTGATCAAATCAGCCGTCACCACCGATGCGGCTGATTCCTTGCTATTGCAACTGACCATTACTACCCTGTTAGGTACGCTATCGTACACGAGTGTGCTGTTGGGCATCTCTTCGTACGCTACTAATGCGGGAGTGTTCGCTCGATACGTGAACACCGCGTTTTGTGTCGTCACGATAACGGCATCCCCGGCAATGACGGCTGGAAGGTTATTGAAGACCTGTTGGTCAGTATTGTTCCAGTTGGAATGACCAAAGATGAGTACCGTATCCTCTGACGGGACCGATGGCAGACCGAATGCACCATACCATGCCGCCTCTTTTAGGAGTGGTGGGTCGATACACGTTACTCCGCCGTGGCATCGTGGTGATTCACGTGGCCAAGTCTCGCCCGATACTTTGGCGTCGATAGCAACCGCGGGAATACTGACATTGAGGATATCCGTCGCCTCGATGACGAGCGGGGCCTCTGCGACAATCGTCTCCTGTAGTTGTTGCGCGTTTTGTATCGCTTGCGTTGACTCTGCAAGAGAGCCTGCGCGCTGAGGGGATGGCTTGCTGGGCAGAAATGACCACAGCACGTATGCTATCGCCAAACAAATTACGACCAGTAGACCAGGAATTAGCAGTCGTTTGAATATATTCATCAGACTCCTTACGTAGCCGAAATGTACAAAGTCAAGGTGACTCTTATCTACTATTATATAATAATTAATTAAAAAATACAAGAAAACAGCCCGACGCAATGTGCGCCGGGCTGTTAACGTTGAACTAGTTGAGAGTGATGGTCATGGACGCTCGTGCTCAGCTGTACGCCGGGATCGGCGTACTAGACCGAACAATGTTGCGGCGACAAGCAAGATGGCGAAAATCAGCATAAACATGCTGCCGGTATGCAAACCGTATGCAACCATTCCGCCTCCAGCACCAGCTCCGGTCCCGACATAAGCTCCGTATGGCATACAGATATCTCCTTTCGTCGAATCGTAGGTTATCGTACCTTCAACCACTCACGCCTTCGGCGTGGTATTGAAGTTCCCACCGGTCTTTTCTTTGACCGGTAATCCTAGCAGATAGTACCTCGACCCATGCAGCCACGAACCATGCAGTTCTGATCCACCCAAAAATCTCGTATGGGAGAATCGTCATCGCAAGGACTCGGTCCTTCCAGTCTGGATTTGGAATTCGCAGACTGAGATAGGCTTCGCTACCAACGAATAATAGTGGATATACAAGCCACCAGAACCAATGGAACTGGAAGATTCCGACGAAGACCTGTAGCCCAATTAAAACAAGCCACAGTACCCGTACGAAAACCATGAAACCACCGAGAAGCTGTTGCCCCCAGTCAACCAGCGTGAGCCGGGTGACACCGAGAGAAATCAGATCATCGATTGTTCCAGTAGACCACTTCATACGTTGATCCCACATGGTTCTGAGACTACTCATACTGTCTGTGTACATGCGAACCCGTGGGCTTGCTATACACAGATAGCCACGCTTACGAAGCTGAACTGTCAGTTCGAAGTCTTCCACCGCTGAGGTGTAAGACCACGGACCTTCACGGCCAGTTTCGTCGACGATTCGGCGCAACGCCGCGTTGTAAAACGCAGCGCCCGCACCGGGCAACACGGTAGTAAAACCGCGCAACAGACTGGCGTCTACCGACTTGGCAAACTCAGCCTTTTGCAAACGATCCCAAAAACCTGTCTTTGGCATGGTTGCCTTGGCAGCGGAACCACCGAGTGGCTTGTAATGCCTCTTTCGTCTCAGAACACCTTTGAAATCCTCTACCCAAAGCTCGATGGCATTTGGGTCAAAGATCGTATCGGCGTCGACACTGATAACGATGTCGGCATCACGTGCATGCGCATTCCATGCCCTATTGAGGGCTTCGGACTTCTTGTGCTCGAGCTTTGGAAGCTCTAACACAACAACTGATGCACTGCGACTCATGTATGACCTCGCGACCTCGGCCGTATTGTCAGTACACCCATTAGGAATAACGACAATCGTATCGAGGGGACGTGTCTGTGCGAGTAGGGCCTCAATTGTAGCCCCAATACTTTGCGCCTCGTTATACGCTGGAATCAGCGCAACGATTTTTTGGGCCACGAAAGAGCACCTCTTTCATTCTAGTTAAACGTTAACGTGCGTGTACAATACGCATGGCTATTGGTCACCCAATCACATACATATATACTCAACTATTTATTTTAGCATAAATATTTATAAAAGTCAATGATATACCTCTGTAAAAGCCCGCTTAGTTCTGAAAAATGAGCAGCCCCCACTCCGGAGAGTGGGGGCTTTGGATGGAGATGCTCATGCGCCCTGGTCGTACTTCCAGTGCATCTGCTTCAGATAGTCGACAATGGCATCGATGAGGCGGGGGGTGTACTGACCACCCATGTGCATCAAAATAACACCATCAGGTCCGAGCGGCGGAAGGTTTACATAACCATTCCGCAACCGATCCATCATGACCTCGACACCGTCACCGTTCCAGTCGAGTGTATCGGCCGTCCACGTGCAAACCTGAATCTTCTTCTCGGTCAGACGGCTACGCATCAACGTGTCGTAAGCACCCTCTCCGTACGGGGGTCGCAACAACATCGGCTGTGTGTTGATGACTCCTTCGACAGGATGAATCTCACCGTAAAACGCCGATTCGTTGGTGTCCGACAACACCTTGAGATTGACGTGAGAATACGTGTGGTTGCCGATCATATGCCCCTCTGCCTTCATCTGGTCGATGAGATAAAGGTGCTTCTGCGCCCACTGTCCGGTCGGAAAGAAGGCGGCACGAATGTTGTAGTGACGCAGTCGTTCCAGTATGTCGTAAATCTGTTGATCCGTCCCCTGGTCGTCAAACGTCAACAAGACGCCACGATTGTCCGGCCGGTTACAGTGCTGGATTACCTGTTTGGATGTGTTATTCACACTTCCGTCGTTGAGAATCCAGGCAACTGGCTTTGCCGGTTGCGGGGGTACCTCGTTGCTCGAGCAGCCCGCGACCACCAAGGCGGTCACGAACAGACAAGCCACAAAGGCATGAATCTTACGCATTACATCTCCTAAAGGTTCGAGGTATAAGTACCTATCTCTGTAATTTTAACATATATTCATAATAAAGTCAACTATAGCCCCTATACCTACCCTCGTACGGAAGAGCCAGCAAATCGTAACAAAAAACATCACCTCACTAGTGGCGCACACCGCCCCAGTATTGTTACAATAGAAACATGACTAAATACGAAGGAACAAAACTAGCAGATTTCACACCAATGGATTCTGTGACCGAACTACAAACTATAGATGTGTTTCCCGGCACTGGTGAAGAGGTGCCACAAGGTGCAACAATCACAGCGCATTACACCGGAGCACTAGTGAAAAATGGTATTATTTTTCAGTCCAGCCACGACATGGGTGATGCTATCACCTTCCCATTAAATGGCGTCATCGCAGGCTGGACCGAAGGTGTTCCAGGCATGAAAGTCGGCGGCATGCGTCGCCTGATCATTCCGGCCGAGATGGCCTACGGCTCTTCTAGTCCCGCACCCAACATCCCAGCAAACAGCGATTTGGTGTTTGATATCGAACTAGTCGCAATCAAAAACTAGCTTGAGCATATAGCCCAACTACCTTGCATCATCTACAAGTTTCAGTGTATCTTTCCATAATTTGGCATGGAGTCTCACTTCTTCGCTATCAACTAGTTCTGGGTATACATCATATGACACTAACGTGCCGTCATATTTTGTATCGTTCATTATTTCAACTTGCTTTAACAATTGACTACCGGTCGTATCTCCTGCAGCACCAGCCCACATGGCGGAGCTTATGGCCGCTCCGGGATATCCGAGCAACATTCCAGACTGCGAATGAGTCGCCGTCCATTCCAAATCCCATCGCCACTCTTTTGGCAATTCACCTGATCCTACATCCGATTTAACTACGTCACCATTGTCTGATATCCATTGCTTAAACGTTGACACCTTAGGTGACTTCCAAACTTTATCGGCATATGAATATCTGTTTTTTACATCCCGAAGTCCCGCACCACTCACCAAAACAAATCCGTCGCCCATATCATCACCGCCAAAACGATAAATGTCATGCTTTTCAAGCGTCTGGTCAAACTTTTTTATATTTGAGGGCTTTATATGCTCGTCAAACCTATGGTATGGACTAATAGCACGTAGTCCAGCAAGCGCCAACACAGCGCTGGGTTGCATAGCGTACATAGCAGTAGCCAAATCATTCTCTAGCAAATCATCTAATATGAAAGTTGCGCGTTCTGCATATTTTTCAGGACCATCGTTCGGCAATCTATATCCGAATTCTTCGAATCGCTTTGTCATGCCTATATTATAGCATAAAAGTTATGTTTTGTGAATAGGCACTTTCGTATCTACCCCTGTTATGTTACGATAGTTGGATATGAGTTTATCAATCGGTATCGTCGGCCTACCAAATGTCGGCAAATCAACATTATTCAACGCCCTGACCGGGGGTGATATTTTGGCTGCCAATTATCCGTTCGCAACAATCGAACCAAACACCGGCATCGTACCCGTACCTGATGATAGATTATTCGTCCTGGAAAAAATGTATTCAGCCCAAAAAGTCATTCCCGCCACCGTTACATTCGTCGATATTGCAGGGTTGGTTGCTGGCGCAAGCGCCGGCGAAGGCCTGGGTAATGCGTTTCTAGCGAATATCCGCGAATGTAGCGCAATCGTGCATGTTGTTCGCGCATTCGAAGGCGATGTCATCCACGTCGCTGATCGTGTTGACCCGCAGGCAGATATCGAGATTATCAATACCGAACTAATCCTAGCCGATCTGCAAACAATCGAAAAACACCTGCCAAAACTGCAAAAAGAATCAAAGGCAAACCCCTCTGCACGCGAAGGTGTATCGTATTTCGAAAGCCTTCAACGTCATCTGCAAGAAGGTACGCCTTTGTCTGCCCTGCCCAGTCTAGATGCTGAAAAACTAGTTGGGCTCAATCTATTAACTGCAAAACCGGTGATTTATGCATTCAACGTCGACGAAAACACGCTGACTAATGACGTGCGCAAAGCTGAACTATCCGCACTCGTTGCACCGGCAAAAAGCGTGTTCATCTGCGCACAATTAGAGGAAGAAATTAAAGACCTGACAACCGTCGAAGCCCAAGAACTACTATCGAGCTACGGCGTACAGGAAACAGGCCTGCAACAACTAATTCACAGCGCCTACCAAACACTTGGACTACAAAGTTACCTAACCGCCGGACCAAAGGAGGTGCGTGCATGGACAATCCACCGCGGTAACACCGCCCCGCAGGCCGCTGGCGTGATTCACACTGACTTTGAGCGTGGATTTATTGCTGCACAAATTATTGATTTTGATGATCTGATTGCTGCAGGGAGCGAACAAGCCGCCAAACTAGCCGGCAAAGTCCGCACCGAAGGCAAGACGTATGTCATGCAACCTGGTGATATCGTTGAATTCCGATTTAATGTTTAACTAATTGCCAGCTAGAACTTTGGTATTTCAGCAACCTGTCGCCTCTTTTACGCTCACATGTAACACTATATCGTCACCGCCCCCGTTCACGCCATCGGGCCCTACACTCTCGATATATGTATTCGCACCGCCCAAAGAACCTGTATTACAGTCATTGTCATCATACCCCCAGCAATTACCCCAGGGATCCGTCGCACTGAAGCCTACGTACCCCGCACCACTCAATGCAGCTATAAGACTATTGATGGTAGCGCAGCTTGGTGGATCAGTATTGTAATTCCATGCATCACCAACAGGCGGAAGCTCCCTGTTCACTACTTTATAAGCAAGCATCGCCTTCTTAAAACTAGCAAGTTCAGAACTTGCCTGGTTGGTTCTCGCTTGCGCCGTGATACCGCTATATGCAACGGTAACAATCGCCGCAAGGATACCAATCACCACAACTACGATTAATAATTCAACAATTGTGAACCCAAAGCTTTTTATTCTATTCACATAATAATTTTAACATAAGCACATAACATCAATCGCCGCCATAGCACCGTTGGTGATATCCACTAGACTTATTCAACCAATCCCGATTATTGCCAGTGTAAGCCTGCATACAATAGCTAGGACCTTGGCCTACCTCATATGCATTAGAAAAATATCCGCCATCGTTTGCACCACCATCACCCTCCAACTGCACCATTAACCCGTACGTCTGATAATTATCATTTGCCTGACTGGCATATGCATAATAAAAGCCTCCAGATGGTACTGATAATTCCGTTGGGTCAAACTTTGCATATGGCGCCAATGCGTCAGTCAGCGTCTTTAGACGATCACAATGACCCCAATTATCAGTCTGTGAACCACATGATGATTCATAACCTAAGCCGTGTAAAATGTGTGGGTAATCGCCATTTTCAACGTAATACAGCTCTATCGCCTTTTGTAGTTGATTCAAAGTTGCAATACGACTTGAATCACGAGCCGCAGACTGAATACCAGTGTACGCAACAGTAACAATCGCGGCTAGAATACCTATAACGACGACTACAATCAAAAGTTCTACGATGGTGAATCCAGACCTGCGAGTGATGCCCATGTAATCATAGTAAACATAAGTAGCAATCTGGGCAAGTTAGGTGGTTGTTTGCAATAAGTAAAACCGTTCACGGTTGCCCTTACCACCAGCAACTTCACTATCGCGCTTGTCGACGATAAAGAAGAGTGATTTTGCCCACGTCTCGAAATCACGCAAAATCTGGCGACGTACTGAATCATTTTTGATAACACCCTTATTCACCTGATCACGCCCTGCTTCGAATTGTGGTTTTACCATTGCAACAATTTGCGCGTTTGGCGCGATCCTGGCAACACTTGGGAGAATTTCGCGCAAGCTAATAAAGCTGACATCAATGACAACGATGTCTATCTTTTTTACTACTACGAAATCACGAATATCAGTTTTTTCGTGCAATTCAATACGACCATCTCGACGTAAACTAGGATGCATTTGATGAGTACCAACATCCACGGCAATTACTTTTTTTGCACCATGCTGCAGTGCATAATCAGTAAATCCGCCAGTACTGCTACCTACATCGAGAACCATTTTTTTTGCGAAATCAACTTTCAATAATTCCGCCACACTCGCTAATTTCAAACCAGCACGACTAACATACCTTTCTTTTGCAGTGACTTTCAGACTGGCATTTTCGTTCACAAATTGACCGGATTTTGTGGCAACTTTTCCATCCACAGTCACCTTACCCAGCTTTATCCAACTCTCGGCTTGTGAACGTGACGTGACAAGACCCTTTACAGCGAGCAGTTGATCGAGCCTTTGCTTCGTCATTTATTTCTTTCGTTCGCGGTATTCACCGGTTGTCGTATCGACAGAAATAACATCACCCGTTTTTATAAATGCGGGTACTTTTACGACAAGTCCTGTTTCGACAGTTGCGTCTTTTAATACGTTACTCGTCGTGTCACCTTTTACCACATCCTCGGTATAGGTTACTTCTAGGTACAAGTTCTTTGGAAGCTCAAGATTGATGACTGTTCCATCAAAAAATTGTAGATTCAATTCATCACCTTCCTTGAGGTAATTGGCCGCTGTATCAACTAAATCAGTGTGTAATTGAAACTGCTCAAAACTAGATGGATCCATGAAATGGAAGTCATCCGCATCTGAATACAAATATTGAACAGGACGTGACGATACGTCTGCACGTTCAATCTTGTCCTGACCCTTAAATGTCTTTGGGATAACGCTACCATCAATCAAATTCTTTAATCTGACGTTCACGATACTACCACCACGACCCATAACTTTTTGGCCGTATTCAATGACACGATAAGGCTTGCCGTCAATCTGGCAAACAGTTCCTTTTTTTAGATCAGTTGGCTGGTACATAACCTAACCCTGAACGACAAATGGCAACAATGCGAGATGTCGTGCGCGTTTGATAGCAGTTGCTAATTGGCGCTGTTGTTTCGCAGGAAGACCAGTCTTGCTCGCTGGTTCAACTTGACCATATACGTTGATGTAGCGTAGCAAAGTCTTCGCGTCTTTGTAGTCAAAGTATGCTGGTGCGTCTTTTTTAAATCTTTTCATCATATTCTCCTAGAATGGAATTTCACTTAAATCAATTGGTTTATCATCGATATCTTCGATCACGACATCATCAGACTTTTTTTTGCTCTCGGCTGGCTTTGATGGTGTAGATGAGCCACCGCCATCGCCGTTTGGACCATCAAGAAACGTAACATCAGTTGCAACAACTTCTACCTTGCTGCGCTTTTTGCCGGTTTCTTTGTCGTCCCAGCTATCTTGTCGCAAACGTCCCTGCACTAGGCAACGTCGGCCTTTGCTGAGGTACTGTGCGACCAATTCACCCAACTTTTCCCATGCAGTGATGTCGAAAAAGTCAGCCTGATCATCTTGTGTTTGGCGATCAACAGCGAGGCTAAAGCTAACGACTGTTTTGCCAGTCGATGTCGAACGTGTTTCTGGATCGCGAGTCAATCGACCCATCAGAATTACTTGGTTGATGCTTTTTGCCATACTCTACTTCTCCTTGTTTTCAGATGTTTCAGTTTCGCTATCGTCAGAACGACGTGCTCGCTTTTTGTCCTCAGCTAGCAACATACGACCTTTTACATCGACGGTTACGAGCAAATAACGCAACACTTCATCAGTGATGTTCAACGTATTGCTGATTTTTAGTGGTGCATCGGATGGCAATTTGACATCAAAGTACACGTAGACCGCAAAGTCTTGGTTATTGATGCGATATGCAAGCTTTTTCTTGCCCCAATTATCTTCGCGTATGATTTCACCACCAGCGTCTTTGACGATACCCTTGACCTTGTCGAGGGGTTTATCCAGATCTGCTTCTAGATCAGGATGGATTAATACGGTTAATTCGTATTCTTTCATAGATTTCCTCCCATGGAATCCATTACGGATGCTTGTGCCGAACACAAGCCGAGTTAATAACTTCATTATTATACCTTATACCTCTGTAAATGTCTAGATTAATAGCCCTCTGATAAAAATTGTGTAAAATAGTACCATGCCAGTACCCGATCAAGTACCCAAATCTCACAATGAACCATCAGAATTGATGCGTCGGCAGAGTGCACTGAAAATAATCAAGGAAAAGCTCCCCCGTGCAGTACTCCGCATTCATGAATTTATCGATAACAACGATCAACAACAGATACAGAAAAGAATATACTTAACAAAAACTGACGTCAAATTAGATGAATCAAGCGAACCAAAACGTGTCGATTACGTCGCACTTTTTGATTACGCACGACTTCGTATCCTCATTGACCAAGAAAATAGCATGTTTGCACGTCCCGTTAAAGACGAACCAAGTTACAATGAACTGCAAGAAAAAGGTGCTGATGAATCTGAAATTGTAACCTTTAGTGAGCTCATGAATAACAAGCAACGATACACGGTTAATCATTTACTTGATATCGCTCAGAGACTCGATGCTATCCTTCCTGACGAAATGTCAGAAAAAGAAGAAGCCCGCCGGTAGGCGGTCGGTGTAAACCGACGAGTCCTTCCCGGCGAGCTCTTGTGAGTCACCTAATTACTACTGATTTTGTTCGTATTCCTCGCGTGCCATGTCGAATGCCGGCTGCACATTGTGGTGCATCAAACGTGAGATGACTCCAACTATCGCCGGAAAGTACCGGGCGATTGCCGAATAACGCGGAACACTGGTGTACAAACGGCGACCTCGAACAGCACGAAGCATTCCGTTAACTGCTTGTTGAGAATCACGTTCCTTATGCCCATACCTAAGCAGAATGTTATCCTTCATTAGCCGTCGTGGTATAGACTTCTTGAAATTGTCCTCCATTGGACTAGCATGCTCAGAAAGCAACAGCACACCACAACGCGCACCGGTGCCTCGCATTTCAAGGTTACAGCCCTCGGCTAGCTTGATAGCATGCGCCTTGGACGCGTTATAGGCCATCATCAACGCCAATGGAACAATTCCCCCATTTGATGCGTTGACGAGGCCAAATCTACCCTCAGCCTTTATGAAGGGCATACAGACTTGAATGGTGTTATACACACCGGTCTCGTTGACCGCACAAATTCGCCTATAGCGTGCAGGATCGTTCTGAAAAGTCGTGATGTCGGCCATACCGGCATTTGCTATAAAGACATCAATTCCCCCCATGTAGTAAACTGCTGTTTCGGCGGCAGCCTGCATATCAACCAACATTGTCACATCGGCGACGAAGCTGTGAGCAGTAAAACCCTGCGTACTCAGTCGTTGTGCGAATTCACGAACACTCGGTTTGATATCGACGAGAAACACTTCGGCGCCTTCGGCGACCAAAGCATTGGCGAACAATTCACCAAGCGTATGTTTATCGGGATCATCAGCCGGTGCAGCACCGGTCAAAAACACTCGTTTTCCGGCGAGTGATTGCCTGTGTACCATGTCGCACCTCTTTCTGTATCAGTGTAGACTAGTAAGACTCTGAAAGTACTCTCAGAGCCCACCATCTAAGTTAAACTAATTACACTCTAAAATCGCTCGAAAGTCAATCTATACTTCGTCGTCTTCGGTGTCGTTACCATCGAGTTGATCGAGGCTTGTTACCAATACGTCACGGGGCTTGCTATTACCGGTGGATTGGCCGACGATACCTTGTTCTTCCATGGTATCGATATAACGAGCAGCTTTGGCGTAGCCAATACCCAAACGTCGTTGCAGTAAACTAGCGCTGGCCTTGCCACTGTCTACAACAATTCGTAAGGCTTCTTGGTATGTATGATCGCCGCTAGTATCGGTCGCAAAGTCCATCACAACACCGCCACGACCGTTCAGTTGAACGGGTTGACTAATAATTTCATCGTTGTATTGTGGTGCAGATTGTAGACGCAAATGATCATTAATTTTGCCGACTTCATCATCGGTAACCCAGGCGCCTTGCAAACGTTTAGGCTTGCTCATGCTCGGTGTCAAAATCAACATGTCACCCTTACCAAGTAGCTTCTCGGCTCCCGCCTGATCTAAAATCGTACGACTATCTACCTGACTGGCAACAGTAAATGCAATACGTGCCGGAATATTCGCCTTGATAAGTCCTGTGATGATGTCGACTGAAGGACGCTGAGTCGCGAGTACTAAATGAATGCCGACAGCACGTGCCTTTTGCGCCAAACGGACCACCAGCGCCTCGACATCACGCGCTGCGACCATCATCAAGTCCGCTAACTCGTCAATAACAATAACGATGTATGGCATTGCACCGGCTTCTTCGTGTTCCTGCATATTGCCTTCTTCGTCCTTTACCGCAATCTTGCCCTTACCCGTTTGAATCTTTTTGTTATAGGTCTTGATGTCACGTACTTTTTCAGCAGCCAACAATTTGTATCGACGCTCCATCTCGTTAACGGCCCACTTCAGTGCGCTAATCGTCTTTTCAGGCTCTGTAATGACAGGAGTCAACAAGTGTGGAATGTCTTCATACGGCGCCATTTCGACTTGCTTTGGATCAACCAAAATCAACTTCATTTCACTCGGGCTATTATGATACAAAAGACTCGTCAAAAGCGTGTTAATCATGACGGACTTACCACTACCTGTCTGACCAGCAATCAAGAGGTGTGGCATCTCGTTCAACTCACCAATTACGGCTTCACCAGAGATGTCACGACCAATCGCAAATGATAGAGGTTCGTGAGCCCCTTCCCACTGCTTAGACGTCAAAATACCATGAAGACGCACGTCAGCTGCGCGTCGATTTGGCACCTCGATACCAACTGCCTTTTGGCCAGGAATCGGCGCTTCGATACGCAAACTCTGAGCAGCAAGATTTAGAGCAATATTCGTTTCAAGTGCGGTGATTCGTGTCAATTTAACACCGCTTGGTGGCTTGAGCGTATATTGCGTCACTTTCGGACCAATATTGGCACCTTCCATCTCGGCATCAATACTAAATTCGCTCAAGGTATCCTTGATAATTTGCGCATTCTGCGTCACATCACCAGCATCGGCAGGCGCTTGCTTTTTCTCGAGTAAATCAAGGCTAGGTGACTTCCAGTTCGGGTCACGAATCGAAACTAACGCCGTTTGCTCTTCAGCTGCTTTGTCCTGTTTAACACTGTTACGAAGCGTTGACCGTGCGCTATCATTTGTCGTCTCGACACCGGCATTCAATTTAAACTCGGCCATTTCTTTCTTTTTGCCATCACCCTCGGATGCTTGCTTCATAATCTCGATATTATCGTCATCGAACTTTTCAGTCTGAACCAATTGCCATAATTTTTGGATCAATGCAATTGGTGATACGCGAACAACAAACAATATCGTAATTAACACTAGCAAGATATATACAAAAACGGCAACCGGACTCTCAACGAGCGCCAAAACGAGTTCATTGAGATTTTGACCAATCCATCCCCCGCTCGATGCACCAAAAATCAAACCACAAAGTCCCGCCAACCAAATCAGTAATAAACCCGTAGCCATCTTCATGACCAAAGGAAGCTTGTTCTGCTCGGCTCGAAAAACTTCGACAGCGACATAAGTAAACAATAATGGTACTGCGTACACGGAATATCCAATTGTTGCCAGCGTCGCCTGCTGAATCCATTCTAATACTGGACCACCGACACCAAACCAAGCAACAATCAGCAAGACTGACACCGCAATCAAAACAAGAGCAATGACTTGTTGCCAAAACCCAGCCGGCAAGACGTGTGATGGTGTCTCTTTTACGGCTTTTCTTTTTGTTTTTCGTTTACGTTTAACCATTGTTTATATTATATACCCTTTGACTCCCTATTATTATAGCAAAAATTACTACATTTTGCAAGTGCCGTACCCTAGTACGGGCGCGGTTCGGTCGGTGTGCGTAATGCCGGATCAACAGTTTCAGTATCAGGAACTTGTTTTGGCGGGAACCTTTTTGGTTCGCCACTGCGGAATGGTTTTTGTGGACCTCGCGCTGGACGCTGAGCGTCAGAACGATTTTGACCACCGCCTCCACCACCGATCTCGTTAACCACGGGAATAACAATTGGTGTACGACGAGTTTGATCATACAGAATGTGTGTAATCTCGTCTTTGATTTCCTTTTTGATTTGATCAGCATCTACCTTGTTGCCACCAAAACTACGGGCAACCTTTTGTTTCAAATACTGACGAATCATACCCATCAACTCTTCGCTGTCACGGAGATAAATGAATCCACGACTGATGATATCGGGACTGGTCAACAAACGACCACTGCCCTTTTGTACCGTCAAAATAACGATAAACATACCTTCGTTTGCCATATGGATTCGATCCTTTAGCACGACTTCGCTAACAATGGCACCGCTGTCGTCATACATGATACCGCCGACCGGAACACGTCCGTTCTTGCGCGCACCATTTGGTGTAATTTCGATAACGTCACCGCTATCGCAGACAAAGATATTGTCGCGTGGAATCGCACATTCTTTTTCGGCCAATTGAGCATTGTGAACCAACATGTGGAACTCACCGTGAATCGGCATGTAATACGTCGGGTTCAGTGCTTGAATCAGTTTGACATGATCATCGTAATAACCATGACCAGACAAGTGAATACGTCCGATACCATGAAGGTGCGTCTTGCGGTCGCGAATGACTTCGCTACCTTCACGCATCAAACCATCAATAGTACGTACAATGTATTTTTCGTTACCAGGAATAGCGCTAGAGCTAAAGACAATAATGTCAGTACTCTTTACCTTGAGATGCTTGTGAGAACCACTAGCCATTCGATTGAGTACTGCATTGAACTCACCCTGTGAACCCGTGCAAAGAATGAGGACTTTGCCATCAGGTAATTTAACGACGTCTTCCATCTTGACGATTGTGTCTTTTGGAATCTTGATCGTACCCGTGCGCAATGCAACCTCGGTATTTTGAATCATGCTATAGCCAGCGATCGCAACTTTACGACCATGCTTGTGAGCTTCTTCCATGATAATTTGCAAACGGTGTAACTGGCTGGAAAAAGTCGATACGATCATTCGTTCATTTGGATGACGGTCCATAATCTGGCCCATACTCTCTTTGATATCGAATTCACCGTGCTGGTGCGTACCTTCGTCTTCACAGTTCGTACTTTCGTTCATTAGCAACAAGATACCTTCTTTGGTTGCGATTTCAGTCAATCTTTCAAGATCGAATTTAACGCCATCGACAGGATTCTCTTCGAAACGCCAGTCGCCAGTGTCTATCAATACACCTAGTGGCGTACGTATGACAACTGCAGACGCATCAGGAATTGAGTGACAAACTCGGACCAATTCGATATTGAAATTATCACCCAACTGTACACGTTCGTGTTTTTCAGGATTAACTTCATGATATTCAGGCTCAAAACCGTCAGTTGATTCTTCCATCGTTCGCTTGAGCATTGCCAATGTAAAACTACTTGCATACACAGGTGCGCCAAACTTTGACAGAATATGTCGCGCAGCACCAATGTGATCCAGGTGACCATGAGTAAAAATGACGCCACGAATTTTGTGTTTATTCTGTTCAAGATAAGAAACATCTGGTGTGATGTAGTTAATGCCTGGATAATCAGCACCCGGGAACATAAAACCACAGTCAATAACAATAATGTCATCTTCGTATTCGATCGCCATCATGTTCTTGCCAATGCCCATTTCGCCCAAGCCGCCGATAGGCATGACCTTGAGTAGGGGGCCTCGAGTCGGCTTTTGCTTTTTGGCGTCGGCCAAACTAAATTGTCGACCCTGATATCCGTTATAAACAGACTTATTTACAGGAACATTATTCATGTGCTGTGACGCACGGAGATTGACGTTCTCTGATGTACGACGCTGAGCGCGAAATACTTCGCCTTTGCGTGTGCTGGTGTTATTAAGCACCGTGTTATTTGATTTCTGTCGTTGCTGCGATGCAGGCCTTTTGCTCTGATCATCTTGAGCAGCGTTTGAGAGTCTTCGTTGACCCATAAATTGTTATTTCTCCTTATTATTTTCTTCTTTTTGAAATTTTCTTATACAAGGCTCGGGAAGGTCTATTCTGTCGGTTTCCCTAAGTAGTAAGACAATATTATCACACATCTAGCGGAATTGCAAGCGATTCAGCTATTGGTTACTCCTTCATATGTACTTTTGCAGCATGAACAAAATCATCGATTAATGTCTGGCGCAGGCTACCGTTATATAATGCTGCTGCCGGATGGTACAACGGAATAATGAGTAGCTGACTACCACCAAACTTTATTTTGTACGACCCTCCATGAACGTCACCTATCTTTGCATTAGGCAAAAAATATTCCATGCTGTGACGCCCCAGGGTAATCACAACTTTTGGCTGAATAATCTGTAATTGCCGCAATAAATACGGCAAAAATGCCTTTTTTTCTGCAGATGATGGATCACGATTATCTGGTGGGCGGTACTTCACAATATTCGTAATGTACACATCACTTCGCTTCATGCCCGCCTCTGCCAACATGGTGTCGAGAAACTTTCCAGCAGCACCAATAAACGGTAATCCCTGCTCATCCTCTTTTTTGCCAGGCGCTTCTCCAATAAATACGATCTCCGCATCAACGTTGCCATTGCCCATAACTAAATTCTTTGCTTGTGAAGCAAGTTCAGGGCATATATTGTTATCCAAGATAGCCCTGCGTAGCTCGGTCAGCTCCTCCTGCTTGTTTATCATGAGCTCAGTATAGCAGTCGCTCTAGCGTAATAAGACACCTTTTCGTTGATTCAAGACATCATGCAACTTTTGTAACTTGTCAGAAGGGTTCTGCTTGCTAATGTCAAAATTCAATTCAAGCGTAAGATCTTGAAGTTTGCCTGATAACGCCACCGTACGTTCGGCAAGCTTAGACAGAACCCCTTGATCTTGAGCACTTTGTGCTACTTGAATTTCCTTAAAGAGATCACTCATTTCAAGTAAGGCCTCCTTGTACTCCTGATACCACGTCGAAAGCGAAGGGTCTGGGTACGGATCATCGCTTTTTAACAAATCAATACATTTCTCCGAGAAACCACTAGCCCCGCTACCCTCTGAACACACCCTGAAGTGGTCATTGTACATTTTACTGGCGAGCATGACTCTACCCATCTCTGAACCATAATTCTCAAAGGATTTTTTGAGGCTTTCATACTCCGTTTTTGCAACACCATCGCGAGTAACTACTGGAGATTGCTGCAAGTTTTGCAAGGCTTCGTTATAGCCTTTGGACGCATCCTCACCCTTTTTTAATTGTTCATCGGTGAAAACTCCATTCTTTACACCTATTTCATCAAAATTCTTCGCTTTATCCTGCAAAGTCTTAACTGCGTTTGCCGCCTTCACATAATCGGCATCAGGGGTTCTGATGACAAAAAAGTAGGCTGCCGATACCGCCCCAGCCAGCACTAGAACTCCGATAAACGACAAAAAAATAACTAGTGGCTTTTTTGATTTTTTCTCTGGAGCAAAAATGTCACGATTAATTGGATTCTGAGGTAAGGAACCGGTTGGTGGAGTGACGGGATTTGATTCTGTCGCCCGCTCAACTGATACATTGGTCACCAATGATTCGTTACTAGGAGTATTATCTACATCCTGGTCTGGCGAAAAACCTGGCTCGGAATTATTTGTCGGAGGTTCAGAATAATTATTTTTGTCTTGCATTAATAAATTTACCTATCTAACTTAATGGGTTGATTCTATCAATTCATTAAAACAAAAGCAATTTAACCCCATAAGCTTGTTGCTACGGATAAAATCATTATAATAAGTAGGTAGTATACGTAATGCTAATTACCGTATGACACAAACAACAAAAAACATCAGTCACGCTACATTTCATCTCGTATTATTTTTGGGAGTTATTCTTTGCGTCGCGCTATTGAAACAATTAGTCGTAGTGCCTGAATCAACCCCAATCACAGTAATTCCTGAGTCAAAAAGTTATTCAACAACAGAAGTAACGGACGAGTCACAAACTCAAAAAACAAATTCCAGACAGGCAAATGCCGCACCACAAAAGCAACATGCGAGCTTGGCGCCCGCACAAGACAAAATCAAAGAATCTGTCAAAACTGAATATATATACCGTATGTTCGCCTCACCCAATGACCCCGGCTACGAAAGCACTAATTGGTCACTGGCAAAGATAAATGCCGAATCAGCGTGGGATATTGCAACAGGAGACGGATCAACCGTTGTCGCAGTTATTGATAGCGGATTTGCACTGACACACGATGATCTATCTGATCGTTGGTACCAGAACGCTGGTGAAAAAGGCCTTACTCAATCTGGTGACCCCTGCTGGACTGGATCGGCTCAGAATAAATCGACTAATAGTTGTGATGACGATGTGAATGGCTATGTTGATGATTGGCGTGGATGGAACTTTGTGATTGGTGATAACAATCCGCAAACAGGTCGCCAAAACTCAACCGGTGACGGTATTCGTCATGGAACACAAGTATCCGGATTGGTCGGTGCATCCGGCAACAACAGCGCAGGTATCGCAACAATCAACTGGGATACGATGATTATGCCCCTACAGGCTCTGGATGATGATGGTATTGGTTACACCAGCGACGTCACTGCGGCAATTTATTATGCAGTGGACAATGGCGCAGACGTCATAAACCTCAGCCTAGGATCAAACAGCAGCGACCCTGCGGTCCGGACAGCCGTGAACTACGCCGTAAGCAACAATGTCGTCGTTGTTGCGGCAGCTGGCAATTGCGGTGATGGTACTGGCGACGAGTGCAGTGGCGTTCCAATGGGTGCTATCGGTTATCCAGCCGCCTACCCCGACGTCATCGCAGTAGGAGCAACAACACAATCCGACACGCGTGCAGGATTTAGCAGTTACGGACCAGCGCTCGATGTCACGGCGCCCGGTTCAGCGGTGCCAATATCAACATCATGGTCGGCAGACAACCAAACGTCACTGTATACCACCAACTTGTACGGCACGTCCTTTTCGTCACCGCTCGTCGCTAGCCTTGTGGCACTCATCAAATCCATCCGCCCATCAACATCCGTTGCCGATGTGACCGCACTCATCGATGCAACCGCCTCAAAGCCATCCGGCATGAGTGGCTTGTACTATACGCAAGCGTTCGGCCACGGTATCATCGATGCTCAGTCCGCGCTAACAATTGCCACAGCACTCAACTCGACATCAGACACACCAGTATTACTACAGGCAGGCAACCACAAAAATGAACATACAACTGGCAAAACTTTCGTCCAGAGCAGTGGTTGCGCTACAGCAACAGGAAATCCGTGTACCGTTCAATTCTATCAACCATCGAATGGCTACACACGCTACCTACCCTACCAAATCGCAGGCGATGATGGTGCAGGCTGGTCGTGGCAACCAGAATTTATTGATGTCGATAGCTGGGAAATCCGCGCGCGTATCGGCGAAAACGTCACCAACACGCCATATATTTTGACTAAAAAGGGTTAAGATTCTTCGACGTCTTTTATGCTCAGACTCAAGCGTCCGCGATCGTCAATTTCCATTAACTTCACTTTGACTTCTTGGCCTTCTGTCAAAACGTCTTCGACTTTTTCGACACGATCATTCGACAATTTACTAATATGAACCATACCATCAGTGCCAGGCATGATGTTCACGAATGCACCAAAATCTTTGATTGTCACAACCTTGCCAGTGTAAATCTTGCCGACTTCTGGCTCTTCGGTCAAACCACGAATCCATTCAAGTGCTTTTTCGATACTCACCGTATCAACTGCAGCAACCGTAACAAGACCATCGTCTTTGATATCAACTTGCGCACCAGTTTCTTTGGTAATCTTGTTGATTGTCTCGCCGCCCTTACCAATAACTGCACCAATCTTTTCAGGATTAATCTTGAGTTTTTCAATGCGTGGCGCAAATGGACTCAACTTTTCGCGTGGACCAGCAAGGGTTTCGATCATATGTTTGAGGATATGCTCACGACCAGGCTTTGCACCTTCGACCGCTTGACGAAGGATATTCACCGGAAGACCATGAACTTTCATGTCCATCTGGATTGCCGTAATGCCTTGCTCGGTACCGGTAATCTTGAAGTCCATGTCACCCGCAAAATCTTCTGCATCAGCGATGTCTGACATGATATACGGCGTATCACCATCCATCATAAGTCCCATTGCAATACCACTTACGGGTCGTTTCAGAGGGACTCCAGCGTCCATCAATGCCAAACAACTAGAACATGTTGCGGCCATTGATGTCGAGCCGTTCTGACTCATGATTTCGGTAACACTTCGAATAGTGTATGGAAATTCTTCTGCAGTTGGCAAAACAGGCATAAGCGCACGTTCTGCAAGGTATCCGTGACCAATTTCACGTCGTCCGGCAGACATCAATCGTTTGACTTCACCAACGGTATAGCCGGGAGCATTGTAATGATGCATGTAACGTCGTTCAAAATCATTTTGCTCCATAGTATCAACCATCTGTGCATAACTAAGCGGTGCGAGTGTCACAATATTCAAACCTTGCGTCACACCACGAGTAAAGATACTCGAACCGTGCGTACGTGGCAAAATACCAACTTCACTTGATAGTGGACGAATCTCGTCCAGTTTACGACCGTCTGGACGCGTCTTTGAATCAACAATTCCTCGACGAACATCTTCGTGTAGCGCCTTTGTGAAGGCTTCGTCATATTCATCACGAACTGCTTTGTATTCTTCTTCGCCAACTTTTTTGGCCATTGCTTCGTGGTATTCCCAACGGATGTTATTTACCATTTCGTTTCGTTCTGGGTAAGGTTTGCGAAGTGTCTCGCCTAATTTACCGTCAGTCCACTCATTTGCTGCCTTTTGGATATCTTCATCTGGTAAAACCAATGTATATTCCTGAGGGGTAGGAGCCACTTTTTTAGCAAGTTCCTTTTGCAATTGAATTGCAGGCTGGTACTGTTCAAACGCCCAAGCCAAACCATCAACAATGACATCCTCGGATACTTCATTTGCACCCGCCTCTACCATCGTGATACCGCTTTCGATACCGGCGACAACAAGATCGATGTCACTTGCTTCGCGCTCTTCTGGTGTCAGGAATGCCTTGAACTCACCATTTACTCGGCCAATGCGCAGACCCGCAACAGGACCATCAAACGGCGTACCAGTAAGCATCAATGCGCTCGATGCAGCAATCATTGCAATACTGTCAGGACGGAAGTTCGGATCCATCGATAGAACGCTTGCAACGACTTGGACTTCTTGGCGATAACCTTTTGGAAAGAGTGGTCGAATAGGACGATCAATCAAACGACCGATAAGGATTGCTTCGTCGCTAGGACGACCTTCGCGCTTGATAAATCGGCTACCACTGATTTTGCCAGCTGCATAAAATTTTTCTTCGTAATCAATTGAAAGTGGAAAATAATCCAAAACAACTGGTCGCGTACCAACCATTGCTGTACCCAGTACAACCGTATCACCGTAGGTAACCAACACGCTAGCTGTAGTACGAAAACCGACTCGGTTAATCTCAAGAGACAGTTCCTTACCCGCCAATTGAGTGCTTACTTTAATAATTTCCTTGCCATGAGGATTAATAATTGACATTGTTTCTCCTTGCACACTCTTTATTAAAGCGATTAAGTAACGGGTACAGAAATTCGCTTGAACTCCTCTATCCACCACTTACATCGCATGAGTGATATACCTATTATACCTTAAAACTGTATAATTTAGCTATGCAACGACAGATATACACATCTATCGCCAGCGATGGTTCAATGAAATCTCTGGATGGCGATCAATCCTCTGCTCGCAAAAATCGAACCATTTTCCTAGAAAAAAACGATATAAATCCTGCCGACACAACCCTTCACACGCTTAGTTATGGCGGGGATAACTACTGTCGCTACCAGGAGTTACACGAAACCGACAAAGGCGACGGCATCCTCCGCGATTCTACAGTCGATGCCGACGCAGTAGTTGTCACTCACCCGAATCACGCTGTCTTACTCCCCCTAGGCGACTGTGTTGGTGCGGTTATTTATGATCCGACCCAGGGCATCCTGATGGTTTCGCATTTGGGACGACAAAATCTAGAACAATATGGTGGCACAAAATGTATTCAATATCTCGTTGATAGCTACGGTATCGATCCTGCTCAATTAACTATATGGTTATCTCCCTCGGCCGGTGATGGCTACCCGCTCCATGCATTTAATAATCACAACCTCCAAGAAGTAACACTACAACAGCTAGCCAAAGCAGGCGTTGATGAAAAAAAGGTTAACATATCAACCATTAACACCTTAACCGATCTCGAGTACTACTCGCACAGTGAATTCCTCAAAGGCAATCGCAAGACTAACGGCCGTTTCTGCATCGTCGCCGTTATACGAGATTAACGCCAGCTAGGAAGCCACATATACCGTGCCAAGTCAGTCGGCGTCAGGGGCCAACCATAACTAATTGGCACAAAATACAAAAAGCCAACCAAAACCGCTACCACTATCCCCCAATACGTAAATATCATAGCTTTTTTGCTATATGTTTTTGTAATTCCATCAAGCAAGAGCGACGCTATGACGCACGTAATAAGAATGGCAAATAGTAGCGCAAACAAGTAATGATAGAGGAACATTGGGCGATTGATAAACGCAAACGGCAAAAAATTAACAGCGTAACCAATGAGTAAAAACGTCGTGATTCGACGCCATTTACCCAATAATTCGGGACGAGTGGTCCTGATAAAAAACGCTGACAAGACCAAGATTGTGGCGCTCCACCAAATAATTGGATTTCCCAAAAGATAGATGTGACTTTGCGACTCGTCCGGTCCTACTCCACCCTGCCAAAAATATACAGGCCGAGTCTCGATTGGCCACGTATACCAGCGCGACGAGTACGGATGTTCAACGGCAATCAGTGAATTTTGCGATGAATACATTTGTGCATTGAGCTCGACTGTCTTGCCCCAAAACGTCATACTGGCAGATTTGTCATAATCTTGACCGCCTATCAGTGTCGACTGGAAATCATTCGACATAAAAACATCACCCGGACCGCTGTGTTGTAACAAAGCAAAATGCACCGCAAAACTACCTAGGTACATCAACGCTATCACGCTTATCGCCGCTCCTCCTTCGAGCACCGTCCGTCGCCATGCCGTTTTGTTCACTATAGCTTCGATAAGCCATGCAACGCCCAAAAAGCCTACAATCGCAAGACCAGACCACTTCGTGCTCACTAACGCACCCAAACAGACGGACACGGCTAACAGCCATACCCAACGCCACAACCCCCTGGCCTTTCGCATCGCCAAATAGCAACTGAGGGCGGCCATGCCAAAGATCAGCAGCATACTATCCATCAACACAAAGCGTGATTCAACAAGAAGCGCGTTATCGAGCAAAATTAACAATCCGCCAAGTGCCGCCATGCGACGACCCAGCCCAAGTTGTCTGATGATGACATAAACCAGCGGTACGAGCATCGCACCCGCAAACGCCGGCAATAGCCTCATCAATCCGTCATCATTACCGGTAAGGACTTGTTCGGGAGACAATCCCATCAACCCGCCAAAACCAGCTAATAACAACTTAACAAAGGGTGGATGTATGTCAAAAAAGTACTGACCGTCTAAATAATGTGAGGCAAACGTCCGAAAATATACTTCATCAAATACAATCGCACCCGGCTGTCCTATCTGCCAAAAACGAGTAAAAAGTGCCACTAAGGCAAGAGCCCACACCTCGGGATACCGAAATAATCGGTAGTACCATTTCATATAATTAGTCTACACTAAAGCAGCTACGGTGACAGTGTGTTATTTGCGAAGACCGAGATGAGAGATGAGTGATTTATACCCATCAAAATCTTTTTTCTCGAGGTAGCCCAATAATTTTTTGCGCTTGCCTACCATTTGAATCAGACCACGACGTGCTTTGTGATCTTGTTTATGAACCTGTAGATGTTCAGTGATTTCTTTGATTCGAGCCGTCAAAACAGATACCTGGACCTGGGCACTGCCGACGTCCTGTTTGCTAGTTTGGACACTCGCAATAGCTTGGGATTTGTTGTCTTTTGTAATCATTAGTAGTGTATTGTAGCAGAAAATCAGAGGTAACGCAAGGGTTAGTCATTGAGTGCGCAACACGTCTACGAGACCGTGTCATAACCTGACATGTCGGCGAGCAATACATCCCTTCTCTGCGTTAATGACTGCATTCGCTCCGCGAGTGCCGCTGCTAACTCTTGAAATTCGGGAGCATCATAGATTGCATGATAGTCATATGTCAGTTCCGTACTCAGGTGTACGATTCCAGTCAGCTCATCAAAGCAACCGGCCTCAACAGCTTCAAACATTCTTTCTTGGTATTCATCCGCGCTAGCTAAGACCTGATCTGGATCAAAGCAAGCTTGGTAATGAATGTTGCCCATCTGTTGAGCATGAATATTAAATGCGCGTTCAAATGCCTCATGTGCATCAGCTTGTTGGTTAAGTACCTCGGTTGCAGTGTTAAAATGTGATCCCGTTTCAGCCATTTTTTTCTCCTAATTATGCTCATCTTACCACCTATGAGCCTGGTGACAAAGCACGAGAATCTTGTATTACGAATCTACGCCAAATTCCGACAAAGTCTGTGCATCGGCAACGTTCCAATCAGCAACCGAAACGCGTCGCAACTGTGTACAATAAGCTCCCGTTCCCAACGCACTGCCAATATCCTGCGCCAAACTACGAATATACGTTCCACTACTGACTTGTGTGCGAATTTTTAAATTAGGATACGTGTAATCAATCACATCCAGACTATAAATCGTTACTTTACGTGATGGCATTTCAACGGCCTTGCCCTGCCGAGCCAAATCATACGCACGATGTCCGCCAATCTTGATTGCACTGTATATCGGAGGAGTCTGCGTAATCTCACCCTTGAATGTATTGAGTACCACATCAATATCATCATGACTCGGTTGGTTATCATTCATATCAGTTATTTCACCTTCAGGATCACCGGTGCTACTGGTTCGCCCTAGACGAATAGTCGCCTCATATACTTTATCGAGTTTGGTGTAGTGCCCGGCGTTTTTACACTCTTTTCCGGCGCATAGTATCATCAGGCCTGTTGCAAAGGGGTCTAATGTGCCCGTATGACCCACTTTGACCTTTTTGCCAGCCTGTTCACTCAGTACGCGTCGGATACGAGCCACAACACCAAAACTCGTCATATCAGCAGGCTTGTCTATTAATATAATTCCATCTGTCATTGCGACCGATTATACGCTAGTCATAAGTTAGTTAGCTTAGATCGATTGATATAGTTGTTACATTGACTTAGAATCGCTTGGGTAAGATGTGCATCGGGCACCTCTGTGCAATAAAAAGCAAAAAGCTCATTTGAATCTAAAATGTGTCCCGTTGAGTAAGAATCTACTCTTTGTTGCATCCAAGAATCTTTACCGTATAGCGTGATGACTTCGCTCGCTAGTTTTCTTTTAGTAGCTTCATCCAAATGTGCCGCCCAGACATGATGAACATACTCATGAGCAACAACTGTATTTATATGTGGTTTATCTATACCTTGCTTGATGGATATTGTGCCGTAAGAAAACCATCCATCGGAACTGAATACGGGCTGATAAGTTCCGAGTGTATTATGTTTTGAATCTGGAAAAGATTTCACGTACTCCGTTGATACACCTTCAAGTAGCTTATCGTCCGCACCTATGTTTTGAAGAATGACTTCAATTTGTTTATTATTTTGCACGACTGGCTTAAACGATGCAAACTCACTTGCAGCTAGAAGCATTACTAGGCCGCCCACGAATACACCGATCCAAATGTAGCCACCAAGTATTACCCCTCCATAATGAAAGAATGTCTTTTTGCGATTTTTAAGAAACCATTTTAGTATCGATAATATTACTACGGTAACAGTAACACTGATCAATATAAAACCTAATATTGGTAGTAAGGCATCAATACCAACTATGGCTTGCCCCCGATCATCAGTGCCATGGTTTTCAAGTGATGGCAGCACCACGGAGCTCAATAGTATGCCTATGATAATAAGAATAGGCATGCCTAAAACAATTGGCCACATGATAATCCAGAGTATTGAAATAAGTAAACGTTTTCTTATTGATAGAGCTCTAGTTTCTTCTTTGATACTTTTTTTATACTTTCGTTCTGTCGACATATAATCATCTCCATTTAATTAAAAAGGGGCTATGCTAAATTGTCTGAACCAAACAGAAAAAATTGAACTTATTAAGCTTTTCGCACAATTGCCACCTGCATGACTCAGCTGTTACGTACAACTCGTGCGCGATTCTTACTGTTTTATCCAGACCATACTACTTTAACATGACATTCAAGTGTAATACTCTTATAATTATAGTTTGTTTTTCGTACAAAGCCGAATCTGAGATCTGTAGACACCGGATGAAACGGTGCTTGTCGTTCCGTGGCGTGCCGAGAATGCCTAGCCAACTACGGCACTGTCGGTGTAAATTTCACAAACAACTTAACACTACATAGCAAAGTCCTCACGAGTCCTTTGTTCTTTTGGTCATAAAAGAAATGATTTGGCTCTTGGAGCCACAAGAACAAAAAAGGTATACTGGTTCTATGGGTCGGAGCCACGAATTTCATACAGTAATTGAGGGTGACGACGACAAGAATGTCAAAAAATTGACGAAGGAGCAGCTAAAGCACATGGGTAAAATAATTTTTGGAATATTTGCGCATCCTGACGATGAATCATTTTTG
>CAMPEU010000018.1 GCA_946804195.1 uncultured Candidatus Saccharibacteria bacterium
CTTTACAGTTTGTATTTGTAGGTCTTGTTTGGCTTTCGACATGACAAGACGCTCCTTTCTTGGAGCTGTATGCGACAAAACAAAAAACGTTTTGTGTGTCGGTCAAACAGCGTTAGTTGCTATTTGATCGGCGCGCAAAACGTTTCTTTACGTCTTAGCTGGTTACATGCGAGAACCAATCTTGCCGTAGTTAAACATATACCGACCAGAAGTGTCAATGGATATTGTTTTGAAGCCTCAAAGGGATCATTAAAAAACACCAGGCGGGATATTCGCAGTATCGGCTCGCCCTGTAACGGGTGAGGACGCCAGATACGCCCAGTATCCCCCAGCTACAGTAGGACAAACCTCTCATAGGGGTAAGCAGTAGATTTACGAGCCCAATAGGGGTCATAAACAGACTGACGGTCACACAAAACAGATATAAATACGTTGAACCATATTTATAAAATGAACCAATGACACTATACTGCTACTCTGATAAACAGGCTATTGATATGAATAAGGTGTTAACTCGGCGCTAGATACGCCCAGTATCCACCAGATGGAGCTGTGTCAAAGTTTATCATCGAATATTTATCATTTCTAAAGTGTAATCTTTTTTTGAACTAAAAAGTTATTGACACAAGTAGGATACATTCTGTACACTAGGGTTATCCAGTAATAGGGGACAAATTTATGGCAACGGACGACAATCCGCTCAAAAACCTCATCATTGAGGAAAATCAAAACCTCGACCTTCAGCTGTTAACTGACTTGCTGGCAGGACGGGTGGCTTTTACTAGTGATCGTAAGATGCAGTTCATGCCAGCGTTTCATGACACTTCAAATCAACAGAAAATTTTGCTCGTACTGCTCGGAGCGAAGGCAAAAAGTATCTTGTTCGAGGGCGAGACTGACGGTTTTGCTCCGTCGGAAATCATCGAACTCGACGACATTATGCCGAGCGGCAGTGTCAAGTCGACACTGAAATCCCTGCTTGAAGATACACACGAAATAAAGAAGAATTCCGATAAGCGCTATTATGTGCCGAATTACATCATTCCGAAACTAGCCAGTCGGCTCACAAGGGAGACGAAATGAGTGGTGACACAGAATTAGTACAACGGCTCGTGGCGATCGAGAACCGTCTCGCTGCTATCGAACGGCTTCTAGCCTCTGAAGCGCAAACCGTACGTCGACCTGGGAGTGCTGCAAAAGCCGCCGATGCTCCAAGTCTATCGGTAACCGAATATGTTTTACGAATCAAACCCGTTGGCGATGTGGAGCGTACCCTCGTCCTAGCGAGCTTTCTCGAGGAGCATCGACATCTCTCCAGTTTTAGCTCTGAAGATATCGCTAATCTATTTTTGGAAGCGAGGATCAAGAAGCCGACAAACGTTGCAGATAAGATAGGCAAGAATGTCAGTAAAGGGTTGCTCATGCCGGTCGGTGAAGTGGATGGCAAGCGGGCGTGGAGGCTCACACTAACTGGCCAGGCATATATTAAGGAGCGTGAACAATGAGTAACGAAACACTTGAACAACGTGTCGAACGATTAGAGAAGATCGTGGCTGGACTAACAGGTAATGTAGCTACCGAAGCAACCGCTTCGAAGAAACCGTTATCACTGTCTGAGCTTGCCAGTAGCAAGCTTATTACCAACGGCCAGCAGAAGATAGTTGTGATCCTTGGCCATAATGAACTGATCCTGCGCGGCGATCCTCTTGGTATGCCGGAAATCCGAAAAGCTTGGACGCTTGCAAAATTTGATCTAAAGCCCGACCCCAAGCAACTCGCACGTGCGATAAAAGGTGGTCTTGTGCGCGACGCTGAGAATTCGAAGAAGTACGATCTTACGCGCAAAGGCGAGGCGTATTTCCAGTTAGTCATGGAGGATATTGACCATGACTGACCACGATTTACTACTTGATCTTCAGCGCCGTGTCGAAGCTCTTGAGACTCTGGCTGCGTCGTCGGAATCACAGGCTTCTTTTACGTCTAATACCGTCAACTTTGCCCTCAATCCAAGCGCTTTTGTAAGCAAGTACGCACAAGGTAAGACTGGTAAGGAAAAATTTACATGGCTTGTAGCCCTATTCGCAAAAGGCGATGAGACCTTTGATGTGCCAGTGAAGGAAATCGAAAAGCTATGGAATCGAATGACGGCAAAATCCTTGCTTGGAATGAAGTTTAACTATAAGTATTCGAACGAAGCAAAGATAAAGGGCTGGGTTGACAGTCCCAAGACGGGGTTTTACTGCCTTGCTGCGGGATGGCATGAAGTCTATAACAACAATCAGGAGGGACAATAATTATGACCAACTACGCAATTAAACGCACATTTGGCGAGCAGGCCTTTGAGGTTAGTGGTCCGGAAAAGGAGTGGGTTGAAACACAAGCCGAGGCTCTGGCGACGCATTTCACGGCGAGTAATGCTGGGTCGAGTAACAAGCAACAAACCGCAAAACGGCGCTTTTCATCTACTGCAAAACCCACAAAAACCAGTACGAAGGCTGCCGATACGGCAGGGGGCGCGGTGGCCAAAAAACTTGATAACACCGCTATCGACCGGTTGATTGAGTATGTCGGAGAGCGTCAAAAGGCATTCGATAAATCAGCTCCGAATCAGGCAGTTATAATTGCCAAGTTCCTTAAGGATATTCTGGATATCGACGAGATTAATAAAGATGATCTTGCTCATGTATATAAGCAAGTGGGTACATGGAAGCTTGTGAATCATGGCAACCAGCTTGAAAACGGTACGGAGCGTAATAGCTATTTCAGTCGCAACGGTGGTACATACAAGCTAACCTACGCTGGAGAGAAATTTGCACATGATACTGCGCGTGATGGCGAAAAGACGGAATAACCGATGACTCTTCCTGACTACCTCGCAAGCATAGAGGGCTTCTATAAGGCCGACGCCAAAGATCAAATGGATTTCCTCGCCTTTTACCTTGTGTACCATAAAGGTGTCGATTCATTCACGTCGAACGATATCGCAGATGTGTGCCGGGATTTAAATTTACAGCCTCACGGCAGGCTTGCGAAATATATCAGTGAGGAGTCTAAATCTCGCACCGGCAAATACATTAAAAAACCGAAAGGTTATCAGTTAAGCGCGCCATTTCGCAGCCAGCTCGAACAACAAATCGCCAAGACTCCTGTGCTTGTTGCACTTGATGCGGAACTCGAACGTCAAATTGCATCCGTCGGCGATGTGTATGAAAGAGAGCTCTTAGATGAGGCTGCACGGTGCTACAAGGTCAAAGCATACCGTGCGGCGGTCGTGATGGTGTGGGCTGTGACTATGAGTCACATGCATGCCTATGTGTTCACGAATCAATTATCCGCCTTTAATGCGGCTATTTCTCGAGATAGTGGTAAAAAACTTAAATCTGTTGGGAAAATTGATGATTTCGGTGAAATGAAAGAAATAAAATTTATTGAGTTACTTCGAGCGGCGGACATCGTAACGAATGATGTGCGTCAGATTCTTGATGAGAAGCTTCGAATTCGCAATAGTGCCGCCCATCCGTCAAAGACACACCTGAAGGAGAGCAAGGCGGTAGAGTTTGGCCACGACTTGCTTGATAACGTTATTTTAAAATTTTAAAACACTTGTCGAGTTGGTGAAGTGGTTAACACACGGCGCTCAGCAAGCTCAGGATCAATTCGATCGTGGGTTTTTGAACGCCGAATCGCAGGTTCGAATCCTGTGCTCGGCAACATGACATTATGATTATTAGATTTCCCGCCTACCGAAACTACGAGAACGCTTTTATCGATTCCAACGATGCGATAATGGCTCTATTGGTTGCTGCGCAGTTAACAGGCAATTTTTTGGAGGAGCATCCTGATCGTACGACCCTGCTTCCAGATTTGTTTAAACGAGTTCCGGAAATAAAAAGGATGAATCGATCCCCTGAAGATGCAGCAAATATTTTGGCGAAGTCTGAATCGTATCTAGCCAACATGGCGATAGTCTATGTGCTGGCGGTTCAGCAATCGTACATGAATGACGTGGTCGATTTTTTACGTGATTACGGCTATGAAGTGAATGCAAAAAATCCAAAGGGAGAACCAGCAACAATCGATGCCGAAAATGTGTACAAGGCTATCGAAGATTGTCTCGGGGCGGAGCTTGATGCTGATCTACTTCAGCAATTCTATTTTGTGCGTCGTGTTAGGAATCGAATTACTCACTATGGCGGCGATCCTGGCTATAAATTGCGCCATGAGCGCAAAGACATGACACTTAGCAACCAAGAGGAATGGGAAAACCGAATGGGTAGATCGCTGAAGGAATTGCTATCCCATAACCGTATTGAATTGACATCCAAAGAGTTGATGGGAACGCTTTCCCTTAGTAGAAGGGTGGTCATTAAGGTACACGATTTGCTGGTCACGCAAGTTAAAAGAGATATTTGGGCTGATGTCGTCGTTCAAGATTACGCCGAGAGAAACACGGTACGTTTCAAGAATGCAGACAGAAGGCTCAAGCATATCCAAGGCTATGCATCTAGTCTATACAGTGGTCTGGATCTAACAAAAGATGAGCTGGAAAGCGCGATCGAGACACATCTGTCATCCGTAGAGGAGACCTCAATTTAAGTGAGCTATACCCATCTCAAAGAACGTCAATTTTACGAAGACATCTATGACCGCCATACCGTTGAAGATGCTCGACGGGGTATGGTTCATTACGAAAAGTTCTACGCTGAACTTGTAAACGAAATGCCCGAAGGTGACACGATCGATATGCCACGCAATGCGGTTGTTGCGAACGCTTTCTACATGCAAGCGGTCGGGCTTGAACTACTCCATCGTTACGAAAATCGTGAACAATATCTCACAGATTGGATGGCAAAAGACGAAGCTAAAGACAGCCGAATCGCCAACGCTCGATTGACCGAAGAACCGTATTGCCATCATTGCAGCAAGACTGGTCTGCGGATTACTGATAAGTCTCTCATGCACCGTGACGGGAAGCACGATGATCCCGAAGAAGTTTTGTTCATGCTCCGCTGTCCGCATTGCGATAAGAACAGTGCCTTCTGGGAAAACGGCACGGCGTGGAAAGTAAAACCAACCGTCTGTCCGAAGTGCCAGTCGGAAGTGACGCATAAGACAACAAGAACCAAAAAAGCGATCACAACCGCGTACACCTGCATATCGTGCAAGCATATCTTCAAGGACAAATTCAACTTGTCGGAAAAGGAAGAGAAACCCGACCCTGACTTTGACAAAGACCGTGCTCACTATTGCCTATGGGACAAAGAATTCCGTGAACACCTATTCGCAACCAAGAAAGGCTTTGAAGATATGGCTGAATTTGGGAGAAAACGCAAAGAAAAAGAGGACAACAAACATATCTACGATGCCATCAAAGAGATGAAGAAGCCAAAGATTGCCGAGCTTACCCCGATTCTCACTTCGGTACTCGAAAAGGCTGGCTATATTGAGTTCCATTTGGATAAGCCAGAAATGGGTCGTGATGTATATATAGGTTTCAGCTGTCTAGATAGCAAGTCTGATCGCGACGATTACGAAAGCAGAAAGACGCTGAAGAAGCTAGTTGATCAAGCCCTCGAGGATACCAACTGGCGATTAATGAGCGACGGCATCTATTATCGACTTGGTTACCTCAACGGTCGGCTTCGGGCATACGAACGGGAAGAAGATCTCAAGACACTCGCTATAAAGAGCAAGAAGTTGAAACCCAAGCGACAAAGCAATGAAACTGCCGACAAAAAGCACCAATGGACGATTAAAGACAGTAAAGGACGAGATATCATTCTTTAGGTATACTTAGAGTATGAGTTTATTTGATGAAATTTTGAATTGCGAAAGTTGTCCGAGAATCGATGTCATCACTGATGAAAACCAGCAAGAGGTTGAAGACCATTTGAATAATACACATAAGCGTGGCAATGATCGACTCTCTACGACTGCATTTGTAATCGCACATAGACCTGAGGAGAAAGATCGGCTACAGGAGCTATACGATGAAATGAGTGAGTATCTTGATGGCGATTATGTATCAGACTTTCTTTACCATTTTGACCAAAGAACATGGGAGCTCTGCGTTCTAAAATACCTGAAGGAAAATAAGGTTGATGTAAAAAAGCCTGAAAGGAGGGCTGGTCCCGATTTTGATACATCACTAGGATATGTTGAATGTATCGCCGTAACTCGAGGTGTAGCTGACAATGCCATCCCAAACCCTAAGGCGGCAATCATGCATAAAGACGGTACACTGGATGAAATTGAGTTTCATCCAGTGCCCACGAACGCAATCAAGCTAAGGATATCAAGTGCGATTAACGACAAAACGAATAAATATGAAGGTTATTCGCGTCAGGATTGGTTTGACAAGAGCAAGCCGCGGCTTATTGCGATTAACTGGTTCGCTGACGGAACGGTGTGGGCATCGGATCATCGAGAAATTTCAACTAACGCATCGTTGCAAACGCTCTTTGGAACCGGTTACCCGCAAATTACAATAGATCCAACTACACATGAGGTTATTGATGAAAGTTTGGAGCAGGTTCCTATCCTAAAGAAAGTGAATGACTCAGAAGTGGCAGTTGGTTATTTTGCAAGGCCACCAGAAAGTGATGAAAGGCGAATAGACGGCATTATGTTGTCTAGTAAATGGCCGGGGTTGTATGTACCCGAATCCTTTAGGACCGTGAGTAATCCATTCACGAATGGTGTTGATCTTGACGCCTTATCTCTTGGTCTCAGGACGTATACAAGCATTGACGAAATCAATAATAAAATTAGAATTGAGACAATTCCTCATCGTTGATCCTGTGTCTCATTTGTAGCGTTTATCTCTGATGTAGGGTTCGAGACCGGTAAGCGGAGCCAAAATTATCATTCCAAAAGCAAAAACCGGTTCTAGTGACCGGTTTTTGCTTTAATTCCGTTCAACATGTAATCTCTTCAGAGTTCTCAATGGGTCATGAGGGGTAGCTGTAATTAGCATTCAACAAAAAGCTAGTACGATTCGATAATTTCAACATCTATAAATATACTTTAAAAATGAAAAATTTTGGTGTATATTAATTAATAGTTATGCTTTAGCTGTACTTGTGTCGGGTAGCAATGATCTAGATTTATCAGATAAGGGGTAGAAGATTTTATGAGTGCAAAAGTTATCAAAACAGTACCTCGGGGTGGCAAGCTATCGTTCATGAAGAAGTTCCGGCGCTCAGGCAAGAAGCTGAAGGCGCTGTATAGTAGCGGCCTTGTTTTGATTGCTATGAGTAGTGGTCTGGTTTTTTGGCAAATACAGAACGCTAGTGCGGACTATATTACACAGGGAAATTTGGTAGGCTATTGGCCACTAGACGAGAGCTCTGGGAGTGCATCTGTTGACGTTAGTGGTTATGGCGGTGACGGCACTCACAATGGTAGTCCTGCGCCGAGCTATGACTTACCAACGACAAGCTTTCCGAATTCTCGTTCCTTGGATTTTGATGGTACGAATAGTGTGAGCACTCTAGATGCAGGCGTAGCCGACATGACTACAAACGATTTTTCAGTTTCGTTGTGGTTTAAGTCTACGACTAATAATTACGACAATCAGTACCTAGTGAGCAAGCGCGATGGTGGTACTGGTTACGAAGTTGGCTTGAATCCGGCCGGAGGCATCTACGTCTACCTAGGCGACGGCTCTAGTCAAATAAGCAATACTATTGGCTCTGGAGGCACGATCTTTAACGGGGACAGCGCTTGGCATCATCTTACTGTGGTTTTTGACCAAGCCACTGCGGTGGAGGCGTATGTAGATGGAACAAGTCTAGGCACGCTTGATACGACTAGTGTTACGAACAGCGTGAGTAATGCCGGTAACCTCACGTTCGCGCAAGAATCAGACTCTGAACTACCAGCCCAAAACCTCATTGGCCTAATGGATGATGTGCGTATTTATACGCGTGTATTATCCGAAGGTGAAATTGATCAGCTGGCTGACGGTGATAATACTACCGCAACATGGACCGGCGCTACGAGTACGGTCTTTAACCTTGCTGGTAACTGGGATATCAATGCGGTCCCAGATGCGTATACAAACATAGATGTTCCAGCCACCGATAATAACGTAATTTTAGGCGCCGACACTGGGATTGCTGATTTAAATATTCAATCCGGTGCAACATTATCGCTAAACGGCAACAATCTCATTGTAAATAGCGGTGGTGGTTTTACAAATAACGGTATTCTTAAGCTCACTGGTGGTGAAACGTTGACTAATTTCACTAATGATAGCGGCAATACAGGTATGGTTTGGTATAGCGGTTCGGGTAGCTACGCGAACCTTGCAGCAGGTAATAGCTATCGTGGTCTAAAGTTTTCTGGCGGAGGCACCTGGGGTCCGGGCAGCGGTTCAGTAACTGTTACGAGTGACTTGTCGATAGGTACTGGCTCTACATTTAACGCTGGATCGGCAACTATATATCTGGGAGGTAACTTCCAAAATAGCGGTACTTTTAATGCCGGTACCAGCACGGTCAATTTCAACGGCTATCAACAGTCGATGACAGGGAGCAATACTTTCTATAATTTGACCAATACTGGTGCTACTGGTAATAGTACATTAACATTCCCCGCAGGGCTTACTCAAACGATCACCAATCATTTATATCTTTACAACATAGATCTAAGGTCCAGCAATCCTGGAACTCAGTGGAAGATTGACGTTCAAAACACCTTCTCTCTAAACTGGTTGGACATTCGGGATAGTAATAACGTCTCGGGTGGTAGTCCCCTGATGACCTACAACAGCTCAGGTAGTAACTATACTAATTGGGATATAGAGTATCCGAGTGTTTCCAGCTTTGGGCCGACTAACCTTACGTATGCTAACTGGCTAGACACCACTACGCCGACCTTTAACTTCACAACAAGTGATGCTGATAGCACGCAGGTTAGGTATAGAATTGTCGTTACGAATTTAACGTCAGGTGGAACACTGATAGATTACACCTCAGCTTTTGAAAATACCGGAGCCAAGAGTTTCACAGTGGGTCAAGTCGCAGGTACCGGTAGTTATGCAACTGGCTCAAGCGGACAAGAACTCACCTCGGGACGTTACGTATGGACCATACACGTAACTGACGATGGTGCTCTCGGCGGACTTTCCAGATCTTATAACGCTCCACAGACGTATGTTTATACGCCAAACGAATGGGTGAACTTCATTCTTGACGTCACCGCACCGAGCGCACCCGCGTTTAGTTTGAGCGATAGTTTGCCATTTGGGTCAGACCAGACTACTGAATTGACCTCGACCGATAATGTCGAAGGCTCTGGTATGGATGGAATTTACTATACAACTAACGGCACAACCCCTAGTGACGTTAATGGGACTAAGATTAACAGTGAAGACTCGATAGACATTACTAGTAATGTGGTGGTAAAAGCCATCGCCTACGATGTGGCCGGTAACGCGAGTGCAGTTGTTACAAAAAATTATGTCGTCGACAAGTCTAACCCGAATATACCAACGGTCGACATAGGTACCGGCATGTATAACGCCGACCAAACGGTTGAAGTAAGTGCAACCGACAATGATGGCGGTACCGGTATCGACGCCATATACTATACGACTAATAATTTAGAGCCAAGTAGTGCGCAAGGAACCAAAATAGATGGTTCAAGCGGTACCTTCGAAATCACTGACACTACGATCGTTAAGATGATCGCTTATGATGAAGTCGGTAACCCTAGTCCGATACTTACGCAAACTTACACGATAGATAAAATTGCACCAAATACACCTACCGCCAATGTTGCGTCTGGCTCGTATACTACGGCGCAAGCGATAACACTCTCTTCGGTAGACGACACGTACGGAACAGGGCTAGAGGGTATATACTATACGCTCGACGGATCGGAGCCGACCAATTCTAGTACAGAGTACACTGCACCTGTGGACATCGCCACGCCAAAAACCCTCAAAGCAATAGCATACGATAATGCCGGTAACACTAGCGGTGTGTTGAGTCGTACATATGTAGTAGACTTGTCTGACCCTAGTGCCGTTCTACGTACTACGCCTGATGCAGGTAGCTGGATCAATAATAATCAGCCAACAGTGAATTTTACTACTTCTAATACAGATGACTCACAGGTAAAGTACCAAGTTCAGATTGACGTCAACAGCAATTTTAGTTCGCCAACAATTGACTATACCTCCGCTCTTGCTGATACCGGTGATGGTAGTTTCACCGTTGGTGAAGCAGCCGGTGCAGGTAGTTATGATGTCGGTTCGAGTGGCCAAGAGCTCGATGATGATGCATATTTCTGGCGCGTACGTACTATAAGTACGACGGACTTGAATAGTAGTTGGGCTGAAGGTGGCAGTTCGAAAATGCTTCAGATAGATACGACCACTCCTGATGCACCCACGACTAATATTGCCGCTGGTACATACAATGCTACTCAGTCGGTGGCCCTGAGCGCTAATGATAATAGTGGCGGAGGTGGCATCGATCACATCTATTACACGACAGATGGATCTGCTCCAACCAGTTCAAGTACTGAGTACAGCGGGGCGATATCTGTGAGCGCTAGTATGACCATTAAGGCAATCGCGTATGACAAGGCCGGTAACGCGAGTGGTGTAATGACAAAGGCGTATGTTATTGATACCGTTGCACCTAACACTCCCGAGGCCAGTCCAGTTGGTGGCCACTATAACTCAGCACAATCAGTAACACTCAGCGCTAGTGATAACGGTGGCGGTAGCGGTATCGATCATATCTACTACACGACGGATGGATCTACGCCGTCTAGAGAGAGCACTGAGTACAGCGGAGCGATATCTGTGAGTAGTGACAAAACCATAAAGGCTATTAGTTACGACAATGCAGGCAGTGGCAGTGGCATCATGACAGAAGTGTACGTTATCAATGAGAATAATCCAGACGCACCAGAGAATCTCGGAGGCAGTGGGTATGTGGACGGTAGTTGGGGTGGTGATTCAACTCCGAATCTGACCTTTACTCTGTCTGACGATGACACAGGTAATACCGTAAAGTACAAAATCCAAATCGATACGGATAGTGATTTTAGTTCGCCAGTTGTCGACTATACGTCACCACTCGCTGCTCAGGGTGCTACTAATTTTACCGTTGGCCAGGCGGCTGGGCTAGGTTCATATACTACGGGTAATTCGAGCCAGACATTACCCACCGGCAGCTACTATTGGCGCGTCAAAGCTATTGATAATGGTGCTTCAGAATCGGCCTATAGCACTGCTAATAGTGGTAGTGTCGCATTCAAAATCGATGCCACTAATCCAACAGCACCGGGCAAGCCAACCGCAACGTCACCAATAAGCAATCATCGGCCAACCGTGAGCTGGAGCGCTTCGAGTGATAGCGATTCTGGATTAGCAGATCCTGCATATGAGTTACAATGGTCAACTGATAGCGGGTTTGGAGATTCTAGCAGTACAACAACAAATAGCACTACAGCGACTCCGAATGCAGATCTAGCTGATGGTACGTGGTATTTCCGGGTGATTGCCAGTGATGCAACTGACAATACTACAACCTCTCTCGTGAGCAGTAGTGTACTGATTGATACTACCGACCCTAACACTCCCGCAGCCAGTCCAGCTGGTGGCAATTACAGTTCTACACAGTCAGTAACGTTAAGCGCTAGTGACAACGGTGGCGGTAGCGGTATCGATCACATTTACTACACAACAGATGGATCCACGCCAACGAGTTCAAGTACTGAGTATGCAACAGCGATTTCGGTGGGTAGTGATCAGACTATCAAAGCTATTAGCTACGATAACGCGGGTAATAGCAGTACGGTCATGAGTGAGGAATACGTAGTTGATACTACGGATCCAGTTATCACCGGTACGCCTAGCACGACTAAACCAACAACAGACAATACGCCTACATGGACTTGGAATGCCGCTAGTGATGCAGGCGGTTCTAATCTAGCCAATCCCACATATACGGTCGCATGGTCTACTCAGTCTGATTTCTCTAGTGTAAGTACTGCAACGACGAATGCGACGTCCTATACTAATGCTACACTTGCTGACGGTACCTGGTACTTGCGTGTTCGTGCTAACGACGGTGCTGGCAATAGTTCGGAATGGATTACGGGCAACACGCTCATTGACACCACTGCTCCAACTATTCCCGCTCTTTCAACGACAGAAACTTTACCGACAAGTGTGACGACTATTCATTTCAAATGGACAGCAGCGACGGATGCCGGTGTTGGAACATTAGCTAATCCTGCTTATCTAGTTCAATGGTGTGATAATTCAGGGTTTACTGATTGTGATAGCAACACAGCCACGACTAATACTAGTTCGTATACTAAAGCTCTCACTGAAGGCACTTGGTATGCACGCATCAAAGCTACTGATTCACTGGGTAATGCATCTAATTGGTCGAGTTCATTAACTGTCCTCATCGATAGGTCAGTACCAACAACACCAACTGCTAACTTAGCTAGTGGTTCGTACGGTGCATCGCAGTCTGTTACGCTAGCAAGTAGCGATAGTGGCGGAAGTAGCTTGGACAACATCTACTACACAACAGATGGATCCACTCCAACCAGCTCAAGCACAAGATACACTGGTGCAATTACGGTCAACAGTAACAAAACCATCAAAGCAATTGCTTATGATGGAGCGGGCAATCATGGTGGCGTGATGAGCAAGACATACATTATCGACTCTGTTGGACCGAATACGCCAATTGCAAGTAAATCGGGCGGTAAATATAACACAACTTTGTCAATAAAATTAGAGACCAAGGATAACAGCGGAGGAAGTGGAGTAAGCACCATCTATTACACAACAGATGGATCCACACCGACCAACGCAAGCACACGATACACAGGTGCGATTACGGTTAGCAGTAGTCAAACAATTAAGGCAATTGCTTATGACAACGTTGGTAATACCGGCACAATTATGAGCGAAGCGTACCTTATAGATCGTCTTGCACCCGCCACACCATCCGGTAATCTCGAGAGCGGTTCGTATCCTGTCGTACAGGCGCTTACTCTTGAAGCAAGTGATACGGGCGGAAGTGGCCTGGAAGCTATCTACTACACGGTAGATGGATCCACGCCGACCAACGCAAGCACACGATATACCGGTGCATTTGTCGTGATTACGAGTTCAATCATCAAAGCAATTGCCTATGATAACGCTGGAAATACGAGCGGCGTGATGGTCAAGACGTATAGTATTGGTGGTACGGAGCAGTTACTATCACCGGACAATAATACTCCCGTAGCTTCTAGAGATGACCCAATTCTGCTTTCGTTACCAGCAGGAGCAAAGCTCACTTGCCAAAGCATGGCGCCAGAGAGTGAATTACGCGGTGCTGACTCAGAATATGTGTATCCAAATGGGCTAGCTAACTTCTGCTTTACAACCAAAGAAAAGCGCACCACCGTCACGCTTGTATTTGTTACCTATCTTGGACCCGATGAAGTTACTGTCCGTAAATACAACCCGAATACGAAAAAGTACACCAACATTCCTGAAGCAGTAGTTACTCAAATCACCCAGGAGGGACAACCTGCACTGCGAGTATCCTACGTCATTGTGGACAACGGGCCACTCGATACGGATCCGAGAGTAGGTAGTATCGCCGACCCTGTGGGTATTGCAACCAAAGATAAACCCGTGACTCCAATCTCTAAAATCCTCGTCAGATACAAAGAATTCTTGTCGCCATGGTTCTGGATAGCCGTAAGCCTCGTTACTTTGCTCCTTATAGTTATCGTTTTAAAAAAGAAAGGTCGAAAAGACAAGGCAATGGAGGCTTGAGCGGAGAGACTCTACTGCTACGGTACACTAGTACTATAGCTAGTGTACTAAAATGAGACACCTTTTATAGTGTTCGATACCGTTATATTGAGCCAAATTTGACTTTTTGAGTCAGCGCTAAGTGCCAAGAAAGGCTGTAACGAATTGAGTTGCAGTCTTTTTTGATTGATTTTGCAGTTCGTAAGTAAAGTTCTTAAAATCTTGTTCTTTTGAGCTGGTTGCGAACTCCAAAGGCGCTTTTAGCATTTTGAGCTAGTCAGCCGTAGATAGGAATGATATAAACACACATTGCCACTAGAGACGTTTATGTTTATAATCTATAGCAAGTAATTATGAAAAGCAGTAGAGTTGTAGCCGCAATAATTATCCTGGTCTTAGGTTTATTTGGCTATCTTCTGCTCAATTCTAGAAACGATACACTTAGTTCGAATAAACTAATCGAGCAAGTTGTTCAAGACCCAGAATTTGTTAAATATTTTAATGGTGGCTTTGATAGTCTGGCGACACTTGATACCGACAAAGATGGAATCCCTGATATAAAGGACTCTGATATTGACAACGATGGCGCACCGAATGCCGAAGACGACGACACGGATAACGACGGCACTCCAAATAAGGACGATCCTTCCAGCGCTTTGATTGCATTATTGCAGGAGCGTGCTGAAAATGGCGAAAAAGGTGGCGACGGTGTAAAGGGCAGCAAAGGCGAAAAGGGCGAAAAAGGCGAAAAAGGTGGCGACGGCGTAAAGGGCAGCAAAGGCGAAAAAGGCGAAACCGGTACAGTTGGTGTAGTCACTGATGATGGCGTTATCAGCACCAATCTTAGTGGTTCGGCACTGGATATACAATTGGCACTCGCCGCAGGATCTGGACTGGAGAAAGCTGGTTCTGGCCTCGGCCTCAAGACTACGTGCGCCGATGACGAGGTGCTTAAATGGGACGGCGATTCGTGGGAATGCGCAACGGATAGAGAGGGTATATCATATTCTGAAGGTGACGGTATCGATATAGCTGGCGGAACTATATCTGCACTACTTGGGACAGCTATCGATTCGAGTGAAATTGTTGATGGAACTATTCTAGCAGCAGACCTTAACGACAGCTCTGTCACGACTGCTAAAATTGCCGATAGCTCTGTAAACTCAGTCAAGATTACTAACAACAGTATTCTCTTTGAAGATCTAGCTACTAACAGCTGTTCAAATGGGCAAATAGTTAAATATAATGGCGCGTCTTGGTCGTGTGGTACCGATACGGACACTACATATACAGCGGGTGAAGGTATCGGGCTTTCCGCTACAACATTTAGCCTTGATATTCCGAGCTTAATTTCAACCAGCTCTGCTGCTGGTACCGATACAATTTTGCTGCACAATGGATCAAACCATAAAAAGATAACCTACAATGACCTATTCAGTGGTGTTTTGGGTAGTCTTAATTATCGTGGTACCTGGGATGCTGACACAAACACACCTACGCTTACTACAGGCGATTGCGAAGCGGGTATAAAAGGTTACTACTATGTCGTAAGCGACGGTGGTTCAACGGATCTCAGCAGCATAACTACATGGGCAACTAATGACTGGGTGATCTGTAACGGAACTGATTGGCAACGGCTTGAAAGCGTAAATAACGTTAATAGCGTATTTGGCCGAACCGGTAGCGTGACTGCTAGTTCTGGGGATTATAATTCTTTGCAGATTTCACATACGCCCGCTGGTAGCATTGCGGCAGACACAGTAGGGGCTGCCTTAAATGAATTGGATTCAGAGAAGGAGGCAGTTCTAACTTTCATGGGTAATGGTTTATTTGACCGCAGTGGCGACACCATCAGCGCACTAACATGTAGCGATGGCGAAGTGCCACTATTTGACAGCGGGGCGTGGGGTTGTGGCAGTCCGAGCAGCTCTAATTTTTATACAGAAAATGGAACACTTGATGAAGCAAGAACTGTAACTCTAGGAGCAAACGACCTTAGTTTTAACAGTAGCGGCGGCGATATATATTTTGATACTGATACGCTGGTTGTTCGAGATGACAAAGTTGGTATCGGCGAAACCAGTCCAGATGCAAAGCTAGATGTAGCTGGAGACATATTACTAAGTGGCGAAAGTACCGAAACCGCTCACCATACTGGACTACAACGAGTTGCCGATGATAATTCCATATTGTGGTATGGAGGCGGTAGCGGAAACTTATACTTTAAGACTGGAGCAACCGGAGAATCAGGTGATCGGCTAGTGCTTACATCAGATGGCAGTGTCGGCATCGGCACTACTACGCCCGCTACGAAATTAGACGTATCTGGAAATACTCTGCTTTCTGGCTCGGATCGCTATCTAAATTTTGGTAGCACTGTAGGCTCTAGTGGATACGGTGTACGTGACAGTGGTGGCACACTGCAATTTAAAAATGAAAGTGGTGACTGGCAGGATTTTGGCTCTAGTACGGGTGGCGACGAAGGTCAAAGTATTGCCACTGCTGTCATAGGGCCAAATGCCATAAACTTACCACAATCTAACTCATTCACATCCTATGGCGGTACGCTTGTGGTGACGGTGCATGCAACTTTCTATACAGGTGTTCCTGGAAGTGTTCGTGGTGTAACCGTGTCACTGGACGGATCTTCTATTGGAGAGGTAAAGAAATTTCAGAACGAAGGTAGTAGTCATAAAGCAGTTAGTAATACATTTGTGATAAATGATGCAGATGCAGGTTCTCACAACATTTCTTTATCTGGTTTCAACTCCCCTACCACGGATGAAAATGATTTCTTTACAGTAGTTGTAGAAGAGCTTGGTACTGACGGTATTTGGAGCCAGAATGATGACGATATTACATACACTACCGGCAACGTCGGTATCGGGACACCCGCACCAGATTCAATATTACATGTTCAAGCGTCATTAGTTAGTAATAAGTATACAGACTCCTATGCCGCCTCCCAGGGAATGATTGTTGAAGGTGCGGAAGGCCGACTTCAATTTATTGCTCGTAATACTGGAACTGGAGGTGCAGGACTCACATTAACAAATGCTCCATCTTCTGGGAATAATACTCATTGGAATTTAAACCATGTTGGTCAAACTATCGGAGATGGACTACTTTTTAGATATACACAAACAACTGCAACAGGACAAGACAGTTATGGCGGAGGAACAGGAACTGTAAACGCGTTGTATATTTCCGAAACTGGTAATATCGGTATTGGGGTTACCGATCCGAGTATTGATTTAGCTGTTGGAGATAGCGATACGGGTATACGGTGGAACGGTGACGGTGATATTTCTTTTATGCGTAACAATAATGAAGTCTTTGCGATAGATACTACAAAACCTAATCATCAGTTTAGGTTTAACATAACGAATGCGTTAGATGGTAATGTCTGTGATGCATCCAACGAAGTGCTAGAAACCAATAACGATGGTACGGTACGTTGTGGTTCCGAAGATTCGGACGAAAGGCTAAAGAACGTTTTAGAACGCGATGTTCTTTACGGCTTAGACACAATCAGGGGCATGGAATTTATTCAATATCAATGGAACGAAGTGTCTCAGCACGCTAACGACGAAGGCATTGACGCCTATCAAGGTTTTTCTGCTCAGAATGTACTAGAAGTAGCACCAGAGCTAGTGACTGAAGGTGAAGACGGCTACTACGGTCTGGATAAATGGGGGGTAATTGTTACTGCCTGGAAAGGTATTCAAGAGCTTGATGATCACTTGCAGCGTCTTACTGACATAGTTGAAGGCATCGATGCTGATTCGCTCCTTAAAGACATTGAAGATAAAAAGTTAATAGCAAATGAAGTTGAGGCGGCACGCTTGAAAGTAAATGATCGTATAACAGTTAGCGATAACATAGCTGGTGACGCAACTGTAGATGCTGGTAAAACTAGTGTATGGGTATGGTTCAGTAGTTCTTACGAAAAGGGAGCTACTGTAACCGCTACGCCGCAAGACTGGATAGATGGCCAATGGCGGGTGAGTGAACAGAACAAATGGGGCTTCCGAATAGAGTTACAAAAAACTCAAAGTGAAGACGCTACATTCAGCTGGCACTCGTTTGAAAAAGACAACTAGTTTATTATAGGTAACTATAGAAACAATTCACAACGAAGAGGGTATATCCATATATGAGCAATACACAGCAAATTCCAAAACCAAAAATCAAACAGAAAATACGTCAACTTAACGTAAAGGTAATCTTAGTAGTTATAGTTCTAACGGTTATTTCTGCTTTTGCCACGATGCAGTACCAAGAAAACCAACGCCTGAAGACGGTCGAAGGTCAGCAGGAACTTACAAAACAGCAAATAGACGATGTTAAGTCAAAAGTAGGTAAGTTAATTATTTTGCCCGACGAGGAGCCTGTGGTTGCTAGTATAGAAAACGTCAAAGAACTAAAGAAAACCCAGCCATTTTACGTAAATGTTAGTAACGGCGATTGGCTATTAGTTTTTCAGGAAAGTAAACGCGCAATTATTTACAGTCCAGAAAGGGATATTCTAGTAAACGTCGGTAGTCTTGATATTTCTTCACAGCGCGCTAGCGAAGCATCTCAAAAAACTAAGCTAGAGGAGTAGCTAGACGCTGAAAAGTGGAGTATTCTTTGTGTGCTTTTGGTTATTATAGCCTAAAGCTGTTACGCTAAAGTTCTCTTTTTAGGGTATACTTGATGGATTTCTAGAGATAATAACCCGTCTAGTACGCATGATCAGAGAGATTATTATATCTCACTATGGTTATGCTTAGGTAGGTCTGGTATATTTATAAGAAGTAAAGTATTCAAAAAATTGAGGGAGAATATTGTGGGTAGAAGGTTCGTCAACAAGCTTGTCATTTTTATTTATGTTCTTTCAGTATTAACGCAAATTCCAGTATCATCGGCCTTTGCATTTGCAGGTGGTGATGGTAGCGAAGGAAGCCCGTATCAGATAGCGACTTGTGCAGACTTCATGGACATTGAAGACGATCTTGATGCGTACTATGTTCTGAACAATGATATAGATTGCACCAGCGACGGTAATGCAATTACCGTTGGAGTCTCTGATAACTTTTCAGGTGTGTTTGACGGCAATGAACACTCCATAGTGATCGCCATAAATGACCCAGAAAGTAACAACGCAGCCTTATTTGCAAGCATGCTTGGTGCAATAGTAAGCGACCTTACTATTACGGGTACGATAAACACCGATAATTCTTATGCAGGTGCATTGGCGGGCTATGTGTGGGAATCATTCCTAGAAAATATCACCTCGACCGTAACGGTCTCGCAGTACGGTGAGGCTGAAACGGCAGGTGGCGTCGTGGGCCAGTTCGGCGGCGCGGATGCAATTGCGACAAATGTCTCGAGTAGTGGCGATGTTTCCGGACTGGGACATTATATCGGAGGATTATTTGGTCGATCTGAGTGCGGAGCAGAAATATCCGACAGCTTTTCAACGGGTGATGTTACGGGTGCGGACAATGTCGGTGGAATATCTGGTTTCGATGGTTGTGAAGGCCCTGGTTCTACATTTACAAACGTGTACTCAACAGGAGATATTGATGGAGGAGACAGCGTTGGAGGAATAGTTGGCTACGGTTGGTCTGGGGATATCACCTTAGCATATTCAACCGGGGCAATAACAAGCGACGGTTCAGCCGGTGGAATATACGGAGCGACTAATAATAACGAGAACTTTGATATTATAAAAAGTTATTCTACCGGCTCAGTGGTCGGTGGTGACTCCACGGGTGGTATAGCTGGTGTTTTTAACGGCGGTGGTAGCATAAGCCAAAGTTTTTCCACCGCTGATGTGACAACAACCGGTGAAAATGCGGGTGGCATAGCTGGGTTTGTTACGGGAGGCAGCAGCATAGTGGACAGTTATTCGAGGGGTCCTATAGAAGGTAATCTAAACGGGGGCATAGCAGGCATAATAGAGTGGGGCTGGACTGAAAAATCTTACTCTACCTCACTAATAGATCAGTCAGCGGAGTCATACGGTGGAGTTGTCGCTTCACTGGGTGAAGCTGGAGCAGACAATACATTCTGGGATACCGAAACCTCAGGTACGGGGATTAGTGATGGTGGCACAGGAAAGACAACGGCAGAGATGAAAGCCATCGCAACGTTCACGACTGACCTTGGAGAAGATTCATGGGACTTTGACGAAGTGTGGGCACTAGACGCCGAGGTGAACGACGGATATCCATGTCTTCAGTGGAACGAGGAAAATTGTGTTTCAGAAAATGCAGAGGCGGGAGATGACGACAACGATGGTATTTCATCTGCAGTTGAAGACGCCGCTCCCAATAGTGGCGATGCCAACAACGATGGAACCGCTGATTCAGAACAGGCCAATGTAGCCAGCTACGTAAACTCAGTTAAGGGCGGCTATTCAACTCTAGCAGTTGATGAAGAATGTTCGATTGAAAACATTCAGAGTGTCAGTGAATTAGCTGATGGTGCCAAGGAAGATGTCAACTATGAATATCCCGCCGGTCTCATGGATTTTTCTATAGACTGTGGTACACCCGGCTTTGTAGCGACCATAAGTCAGTATTATTACGGAGTTGATGATGATGACTTTATTGTTCGCAAATACAATCCGACCACCAAGGAATATTTCACGGTAGCCGATGCGGTAATCAGCTTCACTACTATCGATGGTAATCCGGTGACACTCGCTACCTATCAAGTTACTGACGGCGGTGAGTTAGATTTGGATGGTGAAGCAAATGGAGTCATCGTTGACCCAGCTGGACTAGCGCAGGTTGCTGTTGGCGTACCAAATACCGGCCTGGGACAAAAATCTAATTTGTTGACAATTGTTTCATCTATCATTGGACTAAGCTTAATGCTAGGTTACTGGTGGCGATACGCACATCACTCGAACTCCCCATCCAAATAATAGGGGGTTGTGATGATTTGGCGCAAAGCAAGAAACTCAGGATATTGATATAGAAAGAGCAAAAGCGATTAGGTATTTGCTATAATTTAACTTATGAATGCTAGTAGAAACACGTATAAAAACGTTGATGATTATATCGCTAGATCATCAGTTGATGTGCAGGATAAATTGAATCAAATCCGAGCCATTATCAAAAAAGCAGCTCCAGATGCTACTGAGGGTATTGCTTACGAAATGCCAGCATACAAAAAAAATGACAAACCCTTGGTCTATTTTGCGGCGTTTCAAAATCACATTGGTTTTTATGCAACACCTCAAACACACGAAAGCTTTTCGTTAGAATTGGCAAAGTATAAACAAGGCAAGGGATCTGTGCAATTTCCGCTGAACCAACCAATCCCATATGATCTTATCGAAAAAATGACGACTCACAAGGCGAACATATCAAGCAAGTGAAGGTGACGTATGTATATGGTACATGCGTGGTGACGACTATTCTACATATCGCGCAGATACTATGGTCCTCTTGTCATATGTTTGGGTGGCGTCGTCAAAGTTACCCCCGCAGGTAATTAGATGAAGCTCGCGCTCAATCGATGGATCATCGGCATATAATGGCTCGGCTGATTTATTTACTTTGTATGCTGTGACAGAATCAACCCTGAAGCTACGCCAGGTATTATCGCCCATTTGAATACGTAGCTCGTCACCAGCCGCTAGCTCATTTAGGCGCTTAAATATACCAGGCAAATAACGACCACCGACATGACCATTGATGATACTGACGCCTTCCTCGCCGGGAGCGGGACTATTTACATACCAACCCGTGAAGTAGATGTTAGTTGGCACTGTCATAGCGTCATCGTCACCAACTCCCACTGATTGTACATACGCATGGACATCCAGAGATGGAATCTGTATTGCGCGCGGTTGATTTGCGGGTACGCGGTATTCTTTGCTTACCTCACCAGGATCTTTTTCGCTAGGATTGTCGGAATTCACCGTCACGATTTTTTTAGGAGGAACGACATCTCCTTCATGGGTAGATAAGTAGAAATCAATCAAGCCAAAGAGAGCGATAGCAATACACGTCGCACCGACTAAGAGACCTATGACAACACCTAGGGACCGATATTTATGATGTCGTTCGTGTTTATGCATCAGGATAGGACCGATCTTTTTTATTATATTTATTATTTTTTAAATCTATCCATTTTGTAGCATCACGCACGGCTTTTGCTTGGCTGCACGGATCGATTGACCTTTTCCACCGCAAGTCTTTATCTATCATGCCATCGTGAGGACTCACATTGCTATAGTGGAGGATGTGCCCATTTCCAATAAAATCTGTGTTAATTTGTTCGACCTCGTCCAATTTCAGTCCATCAATCGACAGATGAATTGCCCACATGACATCCCGATGAGTCATTATCAATACATTGTCAAAGTTTTCATTGATTTCTTGCACCAAGTCTGTAAGTCTGGAAGATACTTTTAGGAGTGATTCTCCACCTGGCGGTGTCCAGTGAAAGGGATATTGCAACATTTGTTGATAGCTTTCAGGAAATAATTCCCGGTGCTTTTGTTTTGTCATGCCCTGGATATTTCCGCGATCACGCTCGGCGATACGCGGTTCGTTGTCCCAGGTTGTCGCAATGCCGAGGGAGTCAGCTGACTGTTGTGTTCTAATGAGGGGTGAGGTTAGATAGGCGTCAAAGTTATCTATATCGTAGGATTGCAATATAAACTTCGCTATCCAGGCGCCGGCCGCTTGTGACTGTTCGTGCCCCAGCTTTGTTTGCTCCTCGTCTACAGGATGCTTATCAGACCTGGGGTAACTTGGGCCTAATGCACGTCTGACGTCACCTTCGCTTTCACCGTGGCGTACAAAAACAACATGTTTTGGTTTGAGGCCTTCTGTTTTCATCTACACCCCACGATAAAGGACCTTATCTTTGAAACGATAATGGACGTAAGCAAAAACACAGAGTGCACTCACAGACAACAGAATGAGCGCGATTGCATATGAATGAGTTGTCTGGTAGGTGATACCAAGAACGAGGGGTGGAAAGAAGCCTCCTAGCCCTCCGGCGGCACCAACGATACCTGCGACACTGCCCATTATCTTTGCATCAGTTAGTTTTCCAACGAGTGCAAAAACGGCACCATTGGAGCATCCAAGCGTGAAAGCGAGCGACAGATATGCGACTGTTGTTTGCAGGGCAAGTGTTGGTTCAAAGGCAACAAAACAGGCCAAGGCCGATGTGACGAGGAGGGATATTTTTATGACTCGCTTGGCGCCAATCGTATCAGCGAGCCAACCACCAAATGGGCGCGCAATTGTTGCTAGGAGCACGAACCCAGCGGCACGGGTAGCTGCATCGGTTAGTGATAAGTCGTAGGATATTGCTAATAGGACCGGCAAATAGACACCGAAGGCGACAAAAGCACCAAAGGTTATGGCATATATAGCAGATAGGTCCCAGGTCGCACGAAACTGCGCGGCCTTTTTCAAAAGAATTAGCGCCGAGTTTTTTGATGGTTGCCAGCCGGGTGCGTTTTTACCAATTAGAGCAAATAGTATGGCCATAATAACGAGCAATATGCCGACTAGTATGAATGTTTGGTCTTTGCCAATTGTGTCTGCCAGGCGCGGAGTTGCAAACCCCGACAGAGCCGTACCTGCATTACCCATACTATATAGACCAAGGACCAAACCTCTTCGCTTTGGCGAGAACCACGCGCTGAGATAGGGGATACCAATGACGAATGAAGCACCACCGATACCTAACAGTAACGCAACCAATAATAAATACTGGTACGTGTCAGCAAACACAAGACCAAAGACTGGCAGGGCAGTCATTAGGCACGTTGCTATGAATGCCGCACGTCCCCCGATTTTATCGATAATCATACCGAGCGGTATTCTACCGATTGATCCAATGATGACAGGAACGGCCAAGAGTAAAGCGAGCCATATAGGACCAAGGGTTAATTCATCGGCATATTTCGTGCCTAGCGGACTGAGTAACGACCATGCCCAAAAATTTATAATTAACGCAGATGTTGCGAGGGCGAGAGCAATATATTTGTCAGAATTGCTACTGGGTTTTTGGTCTCGTTTCGCCATCAGGAATCCTGCTAGATTGATGCTTCCCAGTCAAAGAAGACTACGTCCTCACGATATCCACCTCGACCTTGGCCAATGTGTTTGTAGCTGTCCGCAAATTCGATAGATTTAATATATTTAGCCATTTTATAGCCGTACTTTTTTTCGCATCTTAGTCGAATAGGCGCACCATGTTCAATTGGCAGGGGCTTGTTGTTCATTTCATAGGCCAAGATAGTCTGATCATCATACATATCACTCACGCGAAGCCCCTCATAAAACTCTCGGCCTTCTTCGTCAATATCGTAACAGTGAAATAGGACATACTTTGCTGATTTGTGAGGTTTGCATAGTTCTAAGATGTCGCGCATAGGTAGTCCGCCCCATTCGGCAATTGCAGTCCATCCCTGAATACAATTATGCTTGGTGATCTGATCTTGTTTACGTAGGTCTTTGATATCTTGCAGAGACATTTCGAGTGGTTTATCGACTTTTCCGTAAACTTTTAGTTTCCAATCTTTGAAATTGTTTGCTTTTAATTTTTCGTATTCTTCTGATTTTGGAGGGTATCCATTAACGCGGAAAAACGGTGATATATCCTTTTTTGTGTAGTGTTGGTTGGACTTCATTCGGCCAAATAATAATCGTACAACAGGCGTATACAATTTTGTCAGTATTCTTTGCGCGCGAGCTTGGTCTCCGAGCGTAAAAAACGAAACCCATACATTGAACGCAACCAGTAAAATAAGCACCATGAGAAAGATTGTGAGTGCGAGCGCAAAATCTACTTCAGTGCTACCTAATGTAACTCGCTTTATACTATCGTAAAAATGCAGACCAATAGACATTGTGATGTGAACTAGGATAAATAGCGAGAAGAGTACCATTACGATAAAGTGAAGACTACGTGCAACCTGTCTACGTCCACCAAATATTTTTAGAAAACCAGGGTATTTTGCAACGAGTGCTGGTGATAGTGCGATTCCTGTCAAAATCGCCAAAGGCGCCAGAACGAATATGACGCCTGCATAGGTTAATTGTTGCAGGGCATTGTAGGTTGCTCCTTCGGCAGGAATATTCAAGGTGAGGTAACTGTACATCATATCGAAAGCTTTTGGAAAAACGCTCCAGTCGGTTGGTATCAAGCGTTGCCATTCCCCACTTGTAAACAGGTAGCCTAGATAGATAATACCGGTGGTTACCCATGTTATTGCGGTTACAAAATGCCAATGCCTCGCCGAGCCAAGATTGTGCGTGCCGCCGGGTAGGGCTAATTTACCTGGATCTTCTGCTTCATCTAGCGAAGTCCATAGTTTGTCCTTTGGCATAATCTTTTTACCAAAACGGAGCCAGTGGTTATCATCGGTCGTATGATCAGTCCAATAGAGCTTTGGGTGATCAAAGAGAATTTGGATACCACTACGAATGAGTAATACTAAACAAAAGAGGTTGATTAGATGTAGGATTACGATAATGATGGGTAGAATTAACGCTTCATTCATATACTTATATAATAACCTTTTTGATGTCTCATATAAAGAGGTTGACGACTATCGGTAGTGTTATGGCATACTGCCATTTTGAGAGTTGTTTCAACTGGTCCTGTTAGCAGGATTGCGCCGTATTCAAAAGCCGTGAGGATTAAGCTAGTAAAAATAATGTTAGACAGCATGGTATTACGTAGGAATGGTAGCGCCATAACATAGCAATCAATGAGACCAGTCAGAGTGTGACTATACATACCACTCGCCATCCAAACACCGAAATTAGAGATGACAAAAAAGAGGAGGCTGGCGCTTGCAGCGCCAAGTGGTATACGCCAGGCGAGGGGCAGGTGTTGTAGTAGGAAGCCGGCTACTGGAATAATAGCGATGGCGAGCCATGTCCACAGAAATCCATGATACAAGCCGATGATGATATCGGACACTACCATGATAGCCAGTGGTAACCAGATCGCTCGACGACTCTGAAAAATCATACCGGATGCGATGGCAATAGCGCCGACTGGTGCAAAGTTTGGCGGGTGTGGAATGAGCCGCCAGCCAACACCAAATAGCAGGAGTCCAATAATGAGCAGGTGATATTTATATTTTTTTAAAGTTTTTGATATTTCCATTCGATTGCCTCTCCCCCGTTTTGCACGTAGCTACCAGCACCGACAGTTGCCATTGTGCCGTCGATGTAAAAGCTCCAATATTTTCCATCGATACCACTTTTGTTTCCCTCGATAGAATCAACGTACTCACCATATTCACTGTCTTTGGTGATAACGTTATCGGCTTCAAGCTTTAACTGGTCCAGTGAAGTTTCGCCAGCTTTTGCCTGGTATGTGATGACGATGCGGTGTCGTTGCTCTGGAGCATTTGTCGTGACTGGTAATTGTTCGCGGACCGGTGTTGTTTCGATAGTCCTGCTCTGCCATAGTATTCCGGCTATCACAAGAAGCATAGTGGCAAGGAACGCGAGCGTAAGGATATGTATTCGTTTCATGAGTGTTCTTTCTATAGTTCACAAACGCCAGCGACACAGGCGAGTTCTTTGGCGCCAGTTGTTTGGTCGCTCGTTTCGTAGAATCTGAGCATGGAGAAGTCGATTTCTCCAAGCTCTACGACGCGTTTTTTATATTCTTTTTCAGTAATTGCTTGGTATGGCGCTAGTTCATAAACATGGTCGGTGCGTGGTAGGAATGACAACCCCCCGACACTACTCCAGTTTTTATAAACGAAGTCAGCTATGGCAAGCCACTCGTCATTGTCGGCATAAATTGTCACGGACGGGTTGTGCTCGGTGAAATGCGTCTTGAGCCGTTGCCATTCACGGAGCATTTGGATGGCGGAGACTTCGCTAGACGTGATTGCGCCGTCGGGGGCCTTTATGGGGAATTCGAGTACAAAAGTCGTTGCTGTCTCGGCAGTACTGCCTATTTCTGGATAGGCTGGTACGCCTTGATCAATAGCAAATTCGTACAACGGGTCGTGAGCACTAATTCGGACGCGACGAATAAAGTATTGTGAAAACCACGGATGCATACCCGACCCTACGCCGAGTAGTTGGCCGGAATTGCCATGCGGCTTGACACAAGTGATAGCGGTTGATGGATTGGATTCAAAACGACGGGCATATTTTTGATTTGTCTGGATGGCTTCGTCGCGGAGTGTTTCGAGATTTTCGTCGTTCCGTATCAAGTCATTGTCATAATAGCCGGTAATCGATACCCCAAGTAGTTGCTCTTCCTGACAATTTGTACGCCACTCATCACTGAGATAGCCAAAGTTAGTGAGGGTCGCCTGATACGTACCAACGATAGTCGCTAGCCGCATCTTGCGCTGTAGGTTAGGTAGGTCGTCGTCTGGACGGACAACAATTGATGTGAGATTACAGAACTGCTTGGAGCGTAGGTAGATTTCGCCACATGGATTAACACCGATTTGCTTCTCTTTTTTTAGGTATTTTGATCGTCTGGCGGGTACTTGGTTGAGGATTTCACCACGATTAAAGATACCTCGTTCGCCACTACCAGAGTTGACGAGTGCTGACCATTCTTCGAGAAATTCACCAATCTGTGGTTTCGTCTCGTAGACTGCGGAGTTATTGGCCATGGCACGTTGGGGGTTATCGGTCCAAAACTTGCCCTTTTTGGAATCGCGTATTGCGCTATCGGCGAGTCCCGAGAGCGAAATGAGCGCCGAACGGCGGACACCGCCAGCTACAACGATTTGGCCAACCTGGCAGATAATGTCGTGGATGTCGAGAGTTGAGAGACGCCCCCCTTGGCGCGATAATATCTTGGTGCGTGTGTATTCCATGAGGTCAATTAGTGGCTGTGGACCAGATGAGCGTCCCCCCATAGTTTTCAGTTTAGCTCCGACAGGCCTGACGTGTGAGTAGTCGAGCTCGACGTCGCCACCATTAGTCCAAATAGTAGCTGCGGCTTGGAAGGCATTACACCAACCTTCACGCTTATCTTCGACCACGATTGTTGGTTGGGTGATACCAGTTTGTTTTTTGATACGAGGAAACTTTTTGACATTTGTTTGCTCTGCCGCAAAGCCACAACCTGCACCACACATAGACACATACATAATCTCGGCAATGTCTTGCCAACAAGTTGGAGCAATATAGGCGCAGTTATACGCGCAAACGTTTGAACCCTCGGCGGCTTTACCTGCCGACCACAACAGGCGCATAGAGGGGCAAATATCTTGGTTCAAAATAGCAGCTTCAACGTCCTGGTATTCTTCATTGGTTAGCTTGTCGCTCATTTTGTATTTCATATAATTCATGAACCGCTCGACGGCCTCATCCCATGTTTCTCGTCGCTGGAACTCATCACTCCAACGGGCATAAAACTGGTGGAAAATAAATTGTTGATATGGTGTTTGGCTCATGTAACCCCCTATTTGTTTGTCAGTGTGACTCACTATATGACGCAGCGGCGATATATCGATGTGATTGTCGTCACGATTCGTATAGTGTAATAAACAACACAATATACGCTAGATGTAGTGTGACATAAGCGAAAAGGGTGTATTATACGTGATATGACCAAACAAACAGTGCATGATAAAACAGAACAATTTTTCGCTACAGGAGAAACAAGATTTTATAGACGGGGTGAAACAATAGTATTTGCGGGCGAGGATCCGCCGGGCGTGATATTTCTGGTTGACGGGACTGTTGAACAACACGATATTACAACTGAGGGTAATAAATTAATGGTGAATATGTTTCGTCCAGGTGCATTCTTTCCGATGTCATGGGCGATTACAAAGACGCCCAATAGGTACTTTTTTGCAGCATTTACTGAAGTGACCGTTAGGATTATTGATGTCGATGCGGCAGTGCAATTTCTACATGACAATAGTGATGTTACATTTGATTTATTGAGACGGGTGTATATTGGAGCAGACGCGATCCTGGGTCGTTTAGTGGTTGCAGCGAGTGGTGCAGCGTCGGAGCGACTAATCTTTGAATTACTCAACGAAGCTTATCGATTTGGTCGGATATCGGATGATTCACATGCACTCGTTAAGATAAAGCAGGTTATTTTGGCAGAGCGTAGTGGGTTGGCCCGCGAGACGGTAGGGCGCGAACTTCATAAGCTCGCTGATGATGGCTTAATTGTTGTAACAAAAGACGGTATCGAGCTTGCGCTCGATAAGCTTCGGGCACGGCTGGGCGTCGGTGTTTAAGTATTTTTGAGGGTTAATAACTAAGGGTACGATATTTTGCTATAGTAATTATATGAAGACAGAAGGCCTAAAAACTCGTTTTGAATCTAAACTCAAGACTTTGAAAAAACAGACTATTCTCCGACTACCCGAGATTGCCAGCAAGCAGCTACCGTCTCGTGGACAGGTGGCGGTAGCTGGAGTAATGAATGAACATGAATTCATGACAGTCTTGGAGCCGGACGGATATTGGGGGCATTTTCTGAAAGTTAGCGACGAACTACAAGCAGCCGCAAATGTGAAAGCAGGTGATACTGTAAAGTTGGAGATTGAAGTTACTAAGAATTGGCCAGAGCCAGAAGTGCCGGCAGACTTTGCAAAAGCTTTGGATATCGCTCCTAAAAAAGTCCAAGATAAATGGACGGATATAACGGCAATGGCACGTTGGGAGTGGATACGTTGGATCAATGAAACTAGAAATATGCAAACTCGTGCATTAAGGATTGAAAAGTCCATATCAAAACTAAATGGCAAACATAGACGCCCGTGTTGCTTTAATTTAGCTGCGTGTACTGATTCGGAACTTTCAAAAAGCGGTCGCTTGATCGAACCCTCAGCCGAATAATATTAGCTATGGCTGAGTAGGTTTGGGTTGCGAGCTTTTAGCCTACGAATAATGTCGATGACGCTGGCGGCAGTCCACGAAAATCCTGTAGCGCCTAGTCCTTCGCCATCTTCAGGTGAATATGATTCATATATTTTGTCATGGCCCGCTACCATATTGAGTGTCGAGAGATCGATTTTCTCCGCCAAATCTTCATAACCTTCACGATACAATCCGTCCGCGACAAGTCCGTTTGTGATAGTCCAAGTTGAATGCCAATAAGAATTTTTACGATATTCGCGAGCACCCAGCGGGACGCCCGGTATGCCATGAGGTGCATCAAATAACCCACCTGGTTGCAGGTGGTCGGCGAGGGTATTCGCGTGGTCGGGTGAAATTGAACCGGAATAGAGCGGTAATAGCGAACCGATGCTAGGAATTTTGTTGATCGGTAGTCGCGTGTGTGGATTACGCGAATAATACAAACTAGTAGTAGGGTCGAATAGCTTTTCTAGATTGATTTCGGAACGTTGCATGTTCATCAATAAATCATCAGGCAATCGATATCCGTAATCATCAGCCATTTCCACGAGATGTTGATTGTTGCGTATCAGAATACTAGTCATACCAACCTCTTCGACTTGATAGGGATATTCTTGTGAATCTCGTCCATGGTAATGATTCAGAACCATTAGTCGCACGGCGGCCTCACCGAGCAGTAGGCTTTCTTCGGAAGTTGCACGTTGCTCGGGCGAGACGTGTTTAGTGTCGGTTCTCATTCCATTTATAAATTTTTCGAGTATCCATTTGACTGGACGTGGCGTTTTCCAGTCGACACCTCTCATTTCTTGCATCAATTCGGGCGAGTTGTCCCTCCCCGTCTCCCACGGGTGAACAATCGTAAAAAGTCCATTACCCTGTAGGTTGCGCTCGTCGTAAATCCATTGATGATATTTGGCCGTTCGTTCAATATTATGAAGCATGTAGGATGCACGGACGTCATTGGGTAATTGGTTGCCGATTGTTCGCAGTGCGTCGGCAATAATCGGTGGCTGTGTAATGCTAGATGTCGCCATGTTGCCAAATTGTCCTAGGCCGTGCGCATATCGATGCTTGGTCAGCCACGCGAGGCGATTAATAGTACCGTTGATAATTCGCATGTTTGGTACCATGCCATTACGCCATTGTCCGTCGAGGACACTGTCGATTTCAGCCGCGGCCCGGCGTGGGTCGTAATGAACGAGGCCTTTTCCGGCAATCCAGGCGCTGTCCCACAGAAAAGGGCCGCTGCTGTACATTTCGCTTGCGGCCCGTGTATATTCACATTTTTTTTCGTGTCGATAGTTGCGGTCGAGCAATTCCCGCGATCGATCGTCTAGGCTTTGGTACTGTCCACTCAGCTCCATATCTGTATATATAATATTCCTATTTCTGATTTTCGCAAAATTATCCTTATACAGTAGCGGTTTTGCTACAATAGTATGGATGCCCAAACATAAAACAAAGACACAGTGGATTCGTATTTTGCTGCCCAGCGTGCTGGTTGTTGTTTGGTTTGTATTAGCTGGTTTTGGAGGTCAATATTTTGCCAAAATAGGCGAAGAGTCGAGCACCGACTTAACGACATTCTTGCCAGAAAATGCTGATTCGACACAGGTCAATAAGCAATTGAGTAGTTTTCAAGATAAAAAATCCATTCCACTAGTCATTGTGTATGACAATGATGGTAAAAAACTAACGAGTAATGATGTGGACGCGATTAAAAAAGCGAGTACGTCTTTAGCTAATTTAGAACAAGTCGCTGGGAAAATCGCACCACCGGTTCAGTCTGAAGATGAAAAGGCGGCTATTACTGTTTTGCCGCTAGAGAGTGATGGGGATTTCAAGACATCCTTTGTTGAAATCAGAGAGAAGCTAAACGATGCAAACTTACCTCTTTCGTTTGCGTTGACAGGTCCTGCATCATTCGCCCATGATTTGCAGAATGCGTTTGCGGGCATCGACAGTACGTTACTAGTGGTCGCACTTAGTGTTGTATTTCTGATTTTATTGATTGTTTATCGTTCGCCATTGTTACCTTTTATTGTTTTATTGTCAGCGATGGCGGCTTTGTCGATTGCGGTTTTTGTCGTTGTCGAGCTGTCGCAAGCGGGTATTGTCCAGCTGAACGGACAAGTGCAGGGTATTTTGTTCATCCTTGTTATTGGAGCGGCAACGGACTACTCGCTGCTATACATCGCTCGCTATCGTGAAGAATTAGTTGATCATCGCACTGCCTGGCATGCTACGTGGGCGGCGCTCAAATCATCATACGAGCCGATTATTGCTGCTGGAGGTACGGTTACTGCGGGATTATTATGTTTGTTGCTGTCGGATCTCGGATCAAATAGAGCGCTTGGCCCGGTCGGCGGTATGGGTATCGGGTTATCGGTCTTGGCGACACTTACGTTGTTGCCATCGTTGCTAGTTTTGGTTGGTCGCAATGTATTTTGGCCGCGTAGACCAAAATACATTACCAGCAAAGCAGAGGAGCATTACATCACGAATCATCCGGTTTGGGCGCGCATTGGGGCATTGGTTCGTCGTCACCCACGTCGAATCTGGGCATCGTGTATTGTCGTGTTACTCGTTGCTTGTGTTGGAGTCTTTCAACTAAAGGCAGAGGGTGTTGCACAAGGTAATTTGGTACTGGGTGCGTCAGAAGCACGAGTGGGCCAGGCAATTTTGGACAAGCATTTTGCGGCCGGGTCTGGGTCGCCTGCTCTGGTGATCGTTAGTAATGATCGGCGTGACGAGGCGGTGAAGATGCTTGATAAGGACAAGGGTGTTGCTTCGGTCGGCATTACTGCAACCGGCATCGAATCGGGCAATATGCCAGTTGGCAAAGCGAGCAAAGTAATTTATGAAAAAATCCGCAAAGAAGTTGCGTCTGAGCGAGAAGAACAGCTGAGTAAGATCCGCGCGACTATCGATCAGCAAACAAGTTCATTGCCGCAGCAGTATCGTGACGCGGCGTATGCATCGGCAATTGCCAACGTACCAAGTGTTGATGGACTGGTGAATGATATAGATCCATTCAAAGATGCTGATATAAAAGTAGCAAATAATAATGTGCTTTTGCAGGTGACACTGGCTGATCCGGCGGATTCGTTAGTTGCGCGAGAGTCGGTGAAACGACTGAGAGTCAAAGCTGCAGAAATCGATAAAAATGCATTGATTGGTGGTCCAAGCGCATCGCAACTTGACACAAACAGCTCCGCATTACGGGACGTTCAAATAGTTTTGCCAGCAATCTTGGTTGCGATTACAATTATTTTGATGATGTTACTTCGGGCAATTGTCGCACCATTATTGCTGCTCGTAACCACGGTATTATCATTTGGTGCAACAATTGGCATTTCGGCATTTTTGTTCAATCACGTTATGGGATATCCTGGCGCCGATCCATCGGTAATCATCTTTGGGTTTGTCTTTTTAGTGGCTCTTGGAATTGATTACAATATCTTTCTTATGACTCGTGTTCGTGAAGAAACGATGAAGAGTGGTGTCGCGAGAGGTACGATCAAAGGTCTCGTGGTAACGGGCGGGGTTATAACGAGTGCTGGCGTTGTGTTGGCTGCGACATTTGCGGCATTGAGCGTTATACCGATACTGTTTCTTGTCCAGATTGCGTTTATCGTTGCGTTTGGTGTTTTGCTAGATACGCTTGTTGTACGCTCATTGTTAGTGCCCGCATTGACACTCGAACTCGGTTCGCCTATGTGGTGGCCATCCAAATTATGGAAAAAGCGCGCCAAATAGCGCGCTTTCTTTTTTGTTGACTGATTAAAGCCAGACGCCGAGAACTGCGGTCATAGCTGCAATTGATACCATGTCATGACCAACATCGAGTAATGTCAGTTCAGCTGGGCGCTTTGCGAACCCGTTGTGAATGAAGTGTGCGCCTCCGCGCAAGACTATACCAATGACGACACCGAATACGACACTATCGAGCAATCCGGTTGTACCGGTTGCTTTCAAAAGGCTTGCCAATATGACCGCAGTTGCTACAGCAAAGACCGCGAGGACGCTGAACGTCATTGCCATACCGTCAGTTTTTTCTAAATCTGATTTTTTTAAGTTGACTAATTTCGCCCATTTTTTACCAAAACCATAGTCGAGGCTATACCACAAAAATCCGATTGGAAATGGTACAAGAGCGGCTACAATTACTGCCCACCAGTTTAATTGCTCGATAGTGTTTAGTATAAATTCCATTTTTTATTCTCCTAGTTTATTACTTATGGTAAAACCAGCATTACTATATCACAGTGCAGGGGCATGCATAAATTGACTAAGCGTGAGCAATGTGATAAATATACTATATGGAAGAGGAGCCATGTAAGTCGATACACAGAGAAATCGATACAAACATGGCCATCGAAAAACTAGGTTACGACGCTTTTATGCGTCGTAATATTCGTTTTCACGATAGTATGCGAGAAGCCCAAAAGGGCAATCCCGAGTTTGCAGACCCCGAATTATACGCAAATCAAGAACTGGTAGATTTGTACGATAGGGCCGAGATGCTGGGTCTGGAGGCCATCGAGGCATGTATTCAATGGAAGGAAGCCTTGAGAGATATTACGGCAAAGCGAAGAGAAATTGAACTCCATAGAATAGAAAAGGAAAACGCGCGTCGGACTCTAGGGTCCGACGCATTAAATATCATAGAGGTTGACGCATCATCTCATGATAGTGGTTTGTCGGAATAAGGCATGAGTACATACGACTACATATTGCTTGACTGGGATGGCAATTTTGCAAAAACACAAACCGACACATGTTGTTGATGATTTTCGTAAGATTTTAGAGATTGTCTAATTCGTACGTACGTCTCGTCGGATAAATCCGAGCCAACCAATAATGATTAGGACAATTCCGACGCCACCGAGAATGAGCATGTGTTCGCCGTTTAATCCATTCGTCATAATTTGAGGGTTGTTGTAGTAGTGCAAGAGCGAGAATTGTTCGATGTGCTTTAGTCCCTCGACTGCTGGTGCAAGCGAAGTGATAAACACGGACAAGACGGTGTATCCGCTCGCAACTAATATCGTTTTACCCTTACTGCCCGTCAACATTGCAGTCGCAAACACGATGATTCCGTAAACGAGATTTATCAACGTAAAGCCCGTAATCGATTCCCATATTTTGCCGGCATCGGCGGTTTCATTGATGAGTAGTAGCGAGATCTGGATTCCAATAAATACGCTACAAGAAATGAGTGCAACAATCAGGCTTGCTGCAAGTAGTTTATGGAAGTAGATCTGAGTGCGACTTACGGGATAGCTGAGGAGTGTCTGTAGTCGACCATCCGCCTCTTCGCTGGCACTAATGCCCAAAAATATCATAATCGACATGATAATACTGATGATGTAGAGGTTTGGTCCAAAGATTTGTTGACCTATATAGCCGGGAATTGTTTTAAAATCAGAGATTTCACCAATGAGACTTTTGAGTTCTGGGGGTACTGAGTTAACGAGGCCTTCGATACCGTCTTGTGAAAATGATGGGTATAAAATCATTGTAAAGAATACGATTCCAAAGATTGCTAATAACCAGCCAAAGAACTGCCATCGTAGAGTGAAAAGGCTTTTCGAGAAAATTGATTTAAACACTCTCGACCTCCCTGCTGTCGGCACGGTAAAATTCCATGAATAGTTCGTCTAGACTTGGTTCGAGAATTTGCAAATCAACAATCGGCTTTGTCACGAGAGCTTGTATGAGCTTATTGTAATCACCTTTGTAGGTAAACTCACGGCTGTGCGCATTTTCATATAGATCGCTGACGCCGCCCAGGGTTTTGAGGCGCGAATCGGGTGCGTCATTTTTGAACACCACACGTACGCGTCGGGGTGCATTGGCAATAAGTGCTTTGAGTGGACTAACGCTGACAAGTTTACCGTTACGGATGAATCCTACGCGATCGCAAACTTCCTGCACTTCACTCAAAACGTGCGAGCTCATAAAGGTGGTTTTGCCACGTTTTTTGTGCTCTCGAATGATAGCGTTAAATTCACTTTGGATCAGTGGATCAAGACCTGAAGTTGGTTCGTCGAGGATCAGAATATCTGGATCGTGCATGAGGGCTGCGACGAGTCCAATTTTTTGTCGATTACCTCGCGAGAGATTCTTGATCTTTTTGTCAGTTTCACAACGGAGACGTTTGACGAGTTCGTTGATTTTTTTCTTGTCGACACCACCACGGAGGTTGGCAGTATATTCTAGATATTGCTTGCCCGTGAGGCTCAGGTCGGTTTCCATGTCACCTGACAAATAGCCGATATGTTTGTGTACTGATGCTGCATGTTTGTTGGCATTGGCGCCAAACAGAGTCACTGAACCACTGGTCGGACGGAGCAGATCAAGGATAATGTTGATAGTTGTTGATTTGCCAGCGCCATTTGGACCTAAAAAGCCAAAGACTTCGCCTTTTGGAATATCGAGTGATACGTTCTCTATACCGCGACTTTTGCCGTAACTTTTTGTTAGCTTGTCGAGCTTTAATACAAAAGATGATTGTCGACTCATGAACATAAGTATAAATGACGAAGCGCGCGCGAGCAAATAACGGGGAGTACATCTGTTACAATGAATAGAGAAGCAACAGAGACAAGCTATGATTACATATTTACGATCTACACAATATCGACCGACGATCAAAAAACGGGAGCAACTGCAACCCGGTAGTTGGGTGCGTGTCGAACGGCCAACGGATGACGAAAAGTCTGCCTTGATTGAATTAGGTATGGATTATGATCTATTGCACGACGCATTGGACCCTCACGAGGTCCCGCGCGTCGAACTAGAAGACGGGTGGACGTATTTCATCACACGCTTACCGGATACTGACGACCAGTTTAACGATTTTACGACACCTATTTTGTTTGCTCTGGGCAAAAAACATATTTATACAATCAGTCGTGACAACCTGGAGCGTATATGGGCGCCGTTCATCGATAGAGTAAAAGCTCCAACGGTGCAAAAGACAAAGTTTTTTATGTTGATGTTGGAGGCGATTGCCAATCAGTATCAGACTAGGGTCGCATCTATTAACCGCCAAATGCGCGCGACGACGAGCGATGTCCATCGCTTGACGAGTCGTGACATTACGACTCTGACCGAATATGAGCGAAAGCTGAATGACTATTTGGACGCGTTGCTATCAACCAACGTGGCAATCGAGAAAATTCTAGGCGGACGTCTACTATCGTTATATGAGGATGATCGTGACTTGGTAGAAGACGTTTCGATTGAGTTTGAACAGTTGATAGCAAGGTGTAAGTCATTACTACGTACCATCACGAATGTTCGAGATTCGTACCGTGCGGTGATGGATACGCGCTTGAACGAAACAATTCGTTTACTGACAGTGATTACTTTGGCGCTAGCAATACCGACAATGTTTGCGGGATTGTATGGCATGAATGTTGATTTGCCAGGCGGGCACTGGCCGTTCACTTTTTGGATAATTGTATTTATGAGCGTGATGTTGGCGGGGCTACTGGGCTTTTACTTCTTGCGCAAACGTTGATTTTTGCTGGCCTCGGTCCATCCAGTTATCGTCGGTTCATCGTAGTTAATTGATTCAATAATCGGTGAGGTTTTTTGAGCGAGCTGAACGATCGTATTTACCTCTGGTAGGATACGTTCATTTTTTAGTTTTGACCACAAAAGTTTGCCGTATTTAGATGAATATCCCTCCAGTTGTTCACCATTACCAGGTAGTTGGTATGTGTAAACAAAGGCAATGGTATGAACGAATAAGTCGCCAGTGATCTGTTCGAGGTATTGAAAATCTAACACACCCGCAAATTGTAGACGAGGCGCCTTGATGGAAGTTTTTTCAATTAGTTCGCGCCGTGCCGCATCATGTAATTGCTCTCCTTGATGAATGAGACCGGCTGGAAGGCCGTACCAACCGGCGAACGGCTGTTTGTTGCGCTCGAGGAGTAATACGTCACCTTTTGTATTGGTTACTAGTACGGCGGTTATAAACACAGGAGCACTCGTACGTGAGTCATTATCGGTGACGTATTGAATTGTTTTCATCGCCTTGCGAGTGGCGACGTATCCGCCGTCAATGAGCTCGATATGCCCTGATTGCAGGAGTTTTTTTAGGTGATAAGAGAAAGTGTTGTTGGGTACATCACCGGGTTGGAGGTCGGAAAAGCGCTGAGGAGCGTGCCGCGCTAGGCTAGAGATAACTTCTTTTTGGATATAGTGCATTACCTAGACCGATTCCCCTCGTTGCTACTGTCGTTATCAAAAGTATATTGTTCGAGTTGGGTATAGTCAATACCATTTGAGTCATACATAAGCGACTCAACATGAGTTGAGTCAACACTATGTGGCTGAACTGGATAAAGCAAATGCATATAATAACGGTAAAAGGGAGCGCATATGAGGGGAAATAAAAATAGGGTGGCCATCGCAGGGACTGCGAGTGGCTGTTTAGTCGTTTAGAAACAAAAAGAACTGGGTAAATACGTAAAATAATAGAGGGGGATTTATGGAACGAGTCAGAGGAAGCAATGGCAGGTTTGTAGCAAAAGAAGCACAACAAGTACCAAAGGAAAACGAAGGAAGCCAAGAGCATGTCACGCTTGATCCAAAGGCGCTGAATGCTTTCGGTTATTTGACTAACAAGGGCGACTTCTCTCATATGACATATGACGAGATTATGGCCCAGGACGCCGATCTTGACGACATTCAATCTATCGATCGCAAGCTTGGTAGGCAGAAATCCGAACACACTCTCTATATGGCCGATCTTTTAGTTGGAAGCAAGTTTAGTGATAACGAGTTATTCAATGATGTGGTGGATAGAGTCGGATCAATGCCAAAAGAGCAGAAGCCAGACCAGATTATAGTATCCGGACTGTATATGGGAGATTTTGGTGGACGCAAGAAAAACAGTCGTTGGATGCTCAAGAATGGCTTACGTACACTTGATGAACAATTCTATCATGGCAAGCAGAAGCTTGATCAAATGCGCGATGTAATCGATGCACCGATTATTTATAGCATGAGCGACAATGATACGGATATCGTTGAGGAAATGACGTTTGAGGCGTTTGATCAGATGCACACATTAGCCAAGAAACATGCTCGAGAGAATCAAGAAAGCGACGACGTTAAGCGACAGTTGTCTCGCTTGGAAAAGGCCAAGGCAAATCCAAACTGGCCTGAGTACTATAGGTTTACTCAAGAGGTTGCGTTTCCATACTGCGTACGCAGTGGACGAGCGTTGCGCAATACGGAGGGTGTTCAGGAATCCGCGCGAGAGCTTGTAAATGAACTAAGCCAGAAGCTAGGTGGTAGTGAGTTATCGAGTGTCGAACGTGCACGGGTTAGTGATAGGCTAGACAGATTGAAAGCTGATATAGCAAATGGTGAATATCATCTACCTGAGCGAGAAATTCTCTACGATGCTTATAAGAGACAGGCAAACGGTGGTCGCTTGACTGCAAAGCATCGCAATATTCTAGACATGGACGCTTTAAAGAACAGTGACTCCTTACAGGTGGTTGAAGATTTTGAGATGAGAACTAAAACACGGGGTCGAGAGTACACGGATCTGGTGAGGCACAGGTTCCAAACCTCCAAACTACCCGTATCTAATTATTTCAGCGCACCGACCAAAATTCGCAAGCAATTGGCGGCTGACGGTGAGGATATTTACGACAATATAATCATGACGGGCCAACGCGAGGCAGCCGGTGTGTTTGGCGTAAATAACGAGGCCACTCATTCAATAGGAGGACTTCAGGATGCACGAAAAGCAGCCAAGTCAAAGGGATATATTTTAACATCTCCGTCCAACCAAGCAGGACGAGAGATACTGGGACGTCGTCGTTTTCACCCAGCAAGTGCGACATCTATCGAACGCCTCGATGACGGCACGCAGTTTGTGAGCATATATAACAAGCGTTTGATGGAAGTATCCGAGAGTCTCACTGAACCCACAACTATCATGTTGCAGTGTGACTGGCAGGCCGGTAACATAGCATCTCGGCCCGATTTGCAACTGAAGCAGCTAGATATGATTAACCGACGGCTAGGCCGAGGAGTGGTCTATGTTGCTCTTGGCGGAGATCACGTAGAGGGACGAAACTATTCGGACTTTAACCGCGAGAGTGGCCGAACGGGCTTGGGTGCTATGGATCAACAGTTCGAATTTGTTCGACTAATGGTGGAGCAGTCGCTTGATCAATTATCTCCGGAACAAATGAAAAATCTAGTAGTGAAAGCTACTATCGGCAACCATGAATATAACAGCGGAACTCTAAAATGGAATGGTTATTCATTCTTTGAACCACTGATTGATCCGTACAGGGAAGCATTCTCACGCAACGGCTTTTCGTTAGACGAGATTCGAAATCGTGTACAGATTCAAGATACGTTAATAACTGATAGAGGAGAACCATTCAAGACATACGAAACAGTATTTCGTATCGGTGAGATCGGTGTTAGCCTAAGTCACTTCTTTGGTGCAGGGCGCGGAACCGGGGGGCAGCCACCATCGTTCCTGGGCTTTAACCAGACGACTGGACTGGGCGATGTGCGCAAAGATATAGATGTTGGTATATTCGGTCACTATCACCACGCATCATACATGCTCGGCGGTAATAAACTCTATGTTGGTGCCGGTTCGCTCAACGGCTTGACTGGTTTTGAATATGACAAAGGACTTCGTTCCGCAAGTTCAATAGTAGCGCTTCATTTAGGTCCGGGACAGCCGCCAACGATCGAAGTTATTAGCGAAGAAGCTATCAATAACTACAAGATTACCGATGGTCCATTTAGCGATAAGGAACTTCGTGCTAACGATGGCTTCAGGGATGATAAAGGCCTCGACCTCGGTAAGCACACTCCATATCTGGACGAACGCTTCCCAAAGAGCGCGCTGATGAAAAAGGCATTGCAACTAGGCAGGCAGGCATCGTACAGTATCGATCGCACCGGTACTCTCGGTAGGGACTTTTAGTTTAAGTAAAGTCCTATAACCTAGATTTTGATTGTAGATTTTTGTATGCATAGTTTCTTTATTAGATATATAAATAAACCTGTACTATATAGATATGGAATCTGATCCATCCGAAGTTTCTCCTCGTCTACCTTTTATATTTAACGCACATCATGCACTATTTTTTCGGCGCGATTTTGAGAGACGTGAAGATACAAAAGAACTGAGAGACCACAAAGTATTGATAATACCAATGAACAAGTATGATCACGGTTCACGCGTAAAGAACAACGAGAAGAATGGCATACATCATGACAAGGACATATCGCCACTATCAAGGAATGAGAGTAATGAGGTTGAGTTACCGAGTGAAAACTTCGTCAAAATTATTCTGGCGCTGTGCGATATCATTGAGCCGTTAAGGACGTCACATGTTAACAGATTTATAAATGTTCGCAACGAGCTGGACGCACTATGTCTGGACGAGTCTACCGATAAAGAAACAAGAAAGCTTGCGTGGGAATATGCTAGTCATTTTTCGCGCCAGTTACCATATATGATGCGCAATCCACTCAGGGGTGAGGAGTATTGGAATTGGGAGTACAAGCCTCATCAGTAGATACATATTCGTTTAATGAGTATGACTTGACATACATTTCATACTTTTGATACTGTTGATGTAAGGAAGAATCAATGGGATTACATCACGACAATAAAAAACTTTATGGTACGGCAACGATTGGCACAAAAGGCCAGGTCGTTATTCCTGCTGATGCGCGTGAAGACCTTGGCCTAAAGCCGGGTGACAAACTATATGTTATTAACGCCATGAACAAAGGGGGCGTTGTGCTGCTCAAAGAAGACATGTTGGAAGATATGGTTGCTCACATGAGTGAGCAAATCGAAGGCTTTCGGGCGTTCAAAGAAAAAAATACATAAATAATCCGGAGAAATAGAGACCATGCATCATGACTTAACGTTGCGCGCAAAAGTAATCATTATGATTTCAGTTATGGCGAGTTTGTTTTTGGTCGCGCTCGACCAAACTATCATTGCAACTGCTCTCGGAACAATTGTTGAGGAATTCAATGCATTTGATTCATTGAGCTGGATTGTGACTGCGTATTTATTAACCACAACTATTACCGTACCGATTGCGGGTAAGTTATCTGATTTGTTTGGACGTCGTGTAATTTTACTGATTGGCGTTGCAATATTCGGTGCCGGATCATTACTCAGTGGGATGGCGGGAAGCGTCGATCAGTTAGTGATGTGGCGAGCCTTGCAAGGCATAGGTGGCGGTATTATTACAGCAAACGCCTTTACGATTATTGCCGACCTATTCGCAGCGCGTGAAAGAGGTAGGTGGCAGGGTATGATTGGTGCCGTCTTTGGTCTATCTTCGCTTGTTGGTCCGCTACTAGGTGGTTGGTTGACTGATGGAAATAATCTATTTGGCTTGACGACTGATTGGCGTTGGACGTTCTGGATTAATGTTCCTGTAGCTGTTGCCGCCTTTGTTGTGATTACAATATTTTGTCCGCCGCTCAAACATGATAGAAAGCCAATTGTTGATTATATCGGTGCGGCATTATTGACAGTAGCGCTCGGTACACTCGTGCTAGCGGTCGATAATACCGAGAATATTTTTGCGGACTTTTTGGCTACATCGGGTTGGAGCGTTGATCAATTAAAGATCGCAATGTTTAGTGTCGTTGCGACGGCCACCGCGGCATTTATATGGATTGAACGCGGAGCAAAAGAGCCTATCATTCCACTGAGCTTTTTCAAAAATCGTACGTATGTTTTGATTGTGGGTGTTGCGACTCTTTTCGGTGCGGCATTCCTGGGCGCAATTTTATATCTGACACAGTTTAATCAACAAGTGTTTGGAGCCTCACCAACCGAGTCCGGCCTCATGCTACTACCGATGATTGCAGGATTGATGTTTACTTCTATTGCGTCTGGTCAGATTATTTCTAGAACTGGTCGATACAAGATTTTCATGCAGGTTGGTATCGTACTTGCGACTGTGATGGTTGGTTTGCTCGCAACCCTAACACCCGAATCGCCATATGTGTATGAGGCTGTATTGATGGTACTGCTCGGTGCGGGTCTGGGAGTCGTCATGCCTGTTATGAATTTGGCCGTACAGAATGAATTTGAACAGCACGAACTTGGCGTTGCGACGAGTTCGAATCAGCTGTTCCGTAGCCTCGGTTCAACCATTGGCATTGCCGTCTTTGGTGCAATGCTGACAGCAGGTGTTACAAGCAGTTTAACTGGCATTCAAGGCGATAAATACTTGAATACACTGAAGCAGAATCCAGCAGTGAGCAAGATCGGTAGTTTTGAAAGTTCAAATACGCTGCTCAACTTGAATATGCCTAACACGAAGGGAGAGATTACTCGTGGGTTCGAGCAGAGTATTGAAAAACTATCACCCGAAATAAAAACACAGACTCGCGCGCAGTTTAATGAACAGCAGACGGCATACTCTCACAAAATCACGCATGCATTCAGTGATAGTTTGCGACAAATATTTATCACATCATCGATACTCATGCTCGTTGCAACTGTACTCGTATTTATGATTCACGAGCGACCGCTCAAAGAAGCGTCGCCTGAACAATCTCCAGGTGTTGCCTAAAAAATAGGACTATTCAAGAGGCTTGTGCTTTTTAGAATAATATGTCCAACCATAAGCATGACCCCTGTAAAAAGTATTGACGCATATAGCAAACATTGCTATGATTAATCTTGCGTCTCAAACGGGTACGAAATATAAAAGTAAAAATTTGGTCGAATCATATCGAGATGTGTTCGTTAGAAAATAAGAACTAATGGGTGTGGCAAAAGTTCTAAAGGAGTCAATAACCTCATGCCAATAGCTATCAAGTTTGTGTCTACACGGCGCAAGCAGATCGCGGTGGATGTGGTGCCTGCCGAATGGCAGCTATATATAGCTCAATAAATCCCATTTAGGGAAATAAAAATCGCTCCAGGCACCGGAGCGATTTTTCGTTTGAATTATTTGATTGCGTCTTCGACTAATGCTTTGAATTTCGTCAGGTCTGTCCACACATCACTTTCGAGATGTTTACCGTTGAAAAAGATCGTTGGTGTGGCGGATACATTGTCCTTGCGGCCTAGTGCTAGGTCGAAGTTTATCTTGCTACTGACCTTGCTAGAGCTCAGGTCTTTTTTGAATTTATCAATGTCAGGTACCGCTACCTCTTTGGCCATGTCAATAAAGAATGCTTGGCGATCATCAATCGATGCATTGGACCACGTTGTTTGTTGTTCGTATAAGATATCGTGCATTTCCCAGTATTTACCTTGAAGACCAGCTGCTTCGGCTGCTGCAGCGGCAACTTTTGCATTTGGATGAATTTGCGTAATTGGATTGTTGCGAAAGATGAATGTTAAATCATCTTTATATTCCTGCGAGATTTCCTTTAGGATAGGATGTGCGCTTCCGCAGGCCGGACACTGAAAGTCGCCGTATTCAATGAGCAGAACCTTACCTTCACTCGATCCGAATACATGGTCTCCAATATTACCGCTAGCGGCAGTAGCTTTAACGATTTTATTGGTTTTTACTTCGCCCACTTGAACTTTGTCTTGCCGTGAAAGATAAATCAATCCTCCAAGTATGGTTACGCAAATGACGACAAAAATTATCCATGCATTTCTACTCACAAGATTCCTCCGTTACTACTTACTTCTATTATATAGTATAGTGGTCATATGACAACGCTATTGCTAATCACATGGGGTGTTTTATTCATCAGCTTAGTGTTTTTGATGGCAATCCGGCCCCGTCGTTCTCATCACAGTTGGTTCGAATTAAAACGAAGAGATGACCAAAAGACGATGCGTCGTGAGAGATTATTGGACGATATCGTAGCAATCATTCATTTTTATGTTTACGTGTCCATTATTATGTTGGCAGTAACGTCGCTTGTTTTGTGGCAATGGTGGGGTCTTGCTGTCACTGTTTTTGTGGTGATTATTGCTATGATGGTCGGCTCGCGCAAAGAGTTTCAGCGGGGTATGACAAAAGCGTACGCACAATATGAAGACAAACTACTGAACTTTGTAGAAAAATTTTCATTTATAGGAAAAATTTTAGGTAGCGAGCAGTATCATGCATCAGATCAACATTTAGAATCAACCGACCAACTAGTCCATTTGGTTGAATCGGCGGGTCATATACTTTCTGCCCAGCAACAAATAATTATCAAACGTAGCGTTACATGGCATGACACACCAGTTCGTGAAATCATGACACCACGTAATTCACTACGAAGCATCAAGCGCAAGGAATTATTGGGTCCGCTAGTGCTCGACGATCTACATCGCAGTGGCTTCACCAGATTTCCCGTTATTGATGGAGATCTCGATTCCATTATCGGTGTCCTTAATATTACCGATTTACTCGAGATTGATGGCAACAGAAAATCGCAGTTAGTCGAAAAAATTATGATTCCCCAAGTACTTCGTATAAAGGGCGAGGAATCGTTGCCGGTAGCTATGAAGCTTCTGCAAAAAAGCCACCAACACGTCATAATCGTTATTGATGAAGAGGGCAGAACGCAGGGTATGCTAACACTAACTGATATTACTGGCTCTTTGCTGGGTCAATAGTTCCAAGATGGTATTACGATGTGCAATAGTGTCTGGCGAAACTACAGATTAGATGGTAAAATATTACAGATATGACACGAACACTTATTAGAGATTTATCCCAAAAAATTGGCGAGACCGTAACAATTCACGGCTGGCTTCATAAAAAGCGCTTGCTTGGCGGGTTGAATTTTTTGACCGTTCGAGATCGAAGTGGTTTGGCGCAGAGCTTGATCGAAGACAAAGATGAAGTCGAAAAATTACGTGGCATGCAGATAGGAACTGTCGTAAGGTTTACTGGTTTGGTTGTTGCCGATGAGCGTGCACCTGGTGGCGCAGAGCTTCACGACGTAAAAGTTGTGATTGATGTACCGGTGATCGATGAGCCACCGATTGAAATTGACAAACCAATTAGCCACAAGCCAGAAAATCTGGATACATTGTTTGAGTATCGTGTTTTGAATATTCGTAATTTGCAAGAACAAAAGATTTTCAAGATTCGAGGCAGCTTAACTCGTTATATTCGTGAGTATTTGACTGAACGCGAGTTCGTTGAAATTGACACCCCAAAGTTATTAGCAGAGGCAACCGAAGGCGGTGCGGAAGTCTTTCAGCTGGACTATTTTGGCAAGACGGCAACGTTGGCGCAAAGTCCACAGTTTTACAAGCAGATGATGGTTGGCGCATTTGAGCGTGTTTACGAGATTGGTCATAGTTATCGTGCCGAACCAAGCGCAACAACTCGCCATTTGACCGAGCTAACGATGCTCGATATTGAAATGGGCTTCGTAGAAGATCATGATGAAGTATTAGACACCGTAGGCGAGATGACGCAGTCAGTTCTAAAGCGTGCATATGAAGAGCATGCAAGTGATTTGAAATCTTTGAACGCGCCAGAGCTGAAACTGCCCGAAGATGGAAAAGTTCCTCGATTTACGATTGCAGATATTCACACCATGTATACAAAAGCGACACAGAAGGATACGACGCACGAAAAAGATCTAATTCCAGATGAAGAAAAATGGATTTCGGAACATGCACGGAAACAACTAGGAAGCGACTTGGTTTATGCTGTCGATTTTCCGCGTGAAGCCGGAAAGTTTTATCACAAGTTCAAAGATGACGGCACTGTTGCATGGGGTGATTTGTTGTTTCGTGGTCTCGAGATTGCAACGGTTCCACTGCGTGAGAATAACTACAACAAGATGATTGAACAAATGACTGCGGCGGGACTAGATGTGACACATGACGGCTTCAAACATTATTTGCAGGCGTTCAAGTATGGACTGCCGCAACACGGTGGCTGTGGTTTTGGAATTGATAGGCTTGTTGAAAAAACGATAGGTCTTAATAATGTCAAAGAAGCGACCTTATTCCCGCGTGATATCAATCGCCTGGTTCCCTAAGTAGTGAAACTCTATCTATCATCGTATCGAGTTCCTCATCCCGAGAAGCTATTTGCTTTAATCGGTAAAGCACCTAATAGAGCAACGGGTGCAATTATCACTAATGCAAAAGATCGAAAAACACCAGAGCAACGCGAAGAAAAACTATCATTACTCGAAACATTTTTGTCTAGTATTGGGCTTACTAAAACAGTACGAATTAATTTATATACCGATCAGTTTGAATTGGCAGATTACGATTACATATATGTAGTTGGGGGTAATACCTTTGACTTACGTCGAGCGATGTTAGAGACACAATTTGATGAAAAGCTAAGAAGGTACCTTGATGACGGTGGTGTGTATGTTGGTGAAAGTGCGGGCGCCGTTGTCGTTGGGCCGAGTTTACGGGGTTTCGAGATTATGGATGAGGCTCCCACAAAACCCTCGTGGGAGGGGCTCGGGATTATCGATACAATCCTTGTTCCGCACAATGACAGCATAGAGGATAAATTTAGAGGCAGAGCTCCGAGCATCAAAGCGAAAAACACTGACACGAACGTTAGGCCATTGAATGATGACGAAGATTACGTCATTTCATAAGTTGTTAAATTAACATCAAATGATGTTAATTTAACAATGACATACGAAAGCAAGAGTACTATAATATAAGTATGGAAGAGTCATCAGCAATTATCGTTTTACTAACGATATCAGTAATCTTGCTTTCAGTCGTTATTGTCGCGCTATTAGCAACGGTTACGCTCTTGGTTGTACGTGTAAATCGCATTGCCAGGAATATAGAAAAAGTTTCAGACAATGTCGCGGAAGCGACTGAGTGGCTTAGCCCCGTGAAACTATTATCAACAGTAATCGATCTTTTTCGGAAATAAGGAGGAAAATAATATGTCGAAACTATTTAAACTAGTCGTAGCAACAGCAACAGGCTTTTTTGCAGGTATCTTGGTTGCACCAAAGAGTGGCAAGGAAACTCGAGCTGATCTAAAAAAGAAAGCTGATGACGTAAAACTCGCGGCTGCAGAAGGAAGCGGAACTTTCAAGAAGGGTGCGGATACAGCAAAAAAAGAAGCTGCAGAGTTTGGTCGTAGTGCCAAAGCTACTGCCGAAAAAATTGCAGCGGAAGCGGCAGAACTAGGTGGCGAAGCGCGTACACGTGCGCGTCGTGTTAGCGATGATGCGGTAAAAACAGCCGGAGCAATCAAGACCGATGCCGAAAAGCATTTCAAGAAAAAAGACTAAATTTCTATCTAATAACTAAAGAATAAGTGCTCGTACAAGCACTTATTCTTTAGTTAACCACTGTTCGTATATCTTGCGCGCTTTGATGATTTTGGGCTGTATAACAACTGAACAATAACCATTGCCTGGATTTTTATTAAAGTAATCTTGGTGATAATCTTCGGCAGGATAGAATTCTCCAAGCGGCACAAGTTCTGTGACAATCGAATCATTCCAGTGCTTCTTGGCGCGTTCTATTGCTGATTGGAACAACTCTTTCTGTTCGTCGTCATTATAAAACATCGACGATCGATATTGGGTACCGATGTCGTTACCTTGTTGATTAATTGTTGTCGGGTTATGGATTAAAAAGAATAAATCCAAAATAATGTCTGCGGGTATAATGGATTCATCAAACGTTACTTGCACTGATTCAGCATGTCCGGTTGTTCCCATTGATACCTGATCATACGAAGGCGTTGGCATGTCGCCTCCTGTGTATCCACTAACGACGTTCTGAACGCCTTTGATGCGTCGGTAAACCGCATCGAGGCACCAGAAACATCCGCCAGCAAGAGTAAATTTTGTCATAATTCTATTATACTAGTACTTATGAATCATGACGAATTTGTGAATGAAGTCATGCGACGCGGCAAGGACCTATATAGAGACATGCCATGGCGCATCAATTTCAAGCCATATTATGTGCTTGTGAGCGAAATGATGTTGCAGCAGACGCAGGTTGAACGTGTCATTCCAAAGTTTGAGTCATTTATTCTTGCATTTCCGAACATTGAATCGCTAGCAAAGGCGAGTTTGGCGGATGTATTGCGTGAATGGCAAGGTCTTGGCTACAACCGACGAGCAAAGTACTTACATGAAACCGCAAAGATGATAGTAGCGAATGGTAAGTTTCCGCATCGCCAAAAGGAGCTCGTTGTTTTACCTGGTGTTGGCAAAAATACTGCAGGCGCAATTTTGGCGTATGCCTATAATCAGCCGGCAATTTTTGTCGAGACGAATATTCGTGCAGTTTATATCGGACATTTTTTTGCAAAGAAAAATGACGTAGATGACAGTTCAATTCGTGAATTACTCGAACAGACAATCGATAAAAAACATCCCAGAGAGTTCTACTGGGCGCTCATGGATTACGGAACGTGGCTAAAAAAGCAAGGCGTTCAGCCGGGCCAGAGCCGGCATTACAAAAAACAGGTTCCGCTCAAGGGGAGTATTCGTGAAGTTCGTGGACAGATTGTTAGGATACTGAGTCACGGTGATATCACCCAAGATGCTTTGTATAAAAAGCTTCAAGCCGACCATCGTTTTGATGCGGCGCTCGCGGGCCTCATCAAGGATGGGCTGGTAGAAGAAACACGTAAAAAACTTCATTTGACCAAATAACATACAGGCGGGATAATAGACACAATGAAATCAATAGTTACTAGCTTTGTAGTGTTTATGGCTTTTGTGGTATTTGCATTGAATGTACCCGTGCATGCACAGGGTTCGGGTATGACAGATGCGCATATTGCTAGCATCAAAACCAACTGTCCGTTAGCCCTAGGTACGCTAGGTCGTATTCATGTCAATGATGCTCCTCAGTTTATCAACAGCAATCAAACTTACTTTTCAATCGGCGACAAGTTAATGGCACACTTGAATAGTAGGTTGACGCTCAATAAGTACGATGCAAGCATGCTCGTAAAAACAGCGAGTGACTTTAACAATGCGTTATCCAACTATAGGTCTGTGTATAAATCCTATGAAGAGATGATGTCTCAGTTGGTGCGTATGGATTGTCAGCGCGCGCCTGTTACGTTTTATGACAACGTAGCCGCCGCACGCGAGCAAAGGACTGAGGTACATGACGCCGTCGTGAGATTACATGAACTACTCAAACAATATCGTGACGACGTAAAAACATTTAGAGCTGAAAATCTGGAGGCTACAAATGGATAACATTTCTGGTTCGCATGATGAACTGCACGTACATGTACCGTGGTATCAGCAACGCTTATTGTGGCTTGTGAGCGGTAGTGTGGCAATTGCATTCTGTCTGGTTCTCGTTGCTATGGCGCTTTACGCTTCTAGCGGATCTGCCCAGTTAGATATTAGTCGACCAGGGTATAAATCGGTACAAGATAAAGTCGATTCTACGTCTTTCGAGAGTTTTCCGGCAACCGGTGACGTTAACAAGAAAGCTATCGACGACTTTTTAGAGCTATATGACAAGCAAACAAAGCGAGTAAACAGCACTGACGCATTTTCTGGTAGCGCACTGACGGACGCTGCACTCGGCATTGCGGCGCCATAGTTTGGATAGCCCGTGGCAGACACAGTGAATCCAAATGATTTTGTTATTTCGCGCAAGCGCAAGCAATATAGGTTTGCGTTATTTCATAATAATCCTCTCTGTTTTCAGTCAGAAGAATGGACGAAGCGATCAGTTGATGTCGTTGAGTTGGGTGCGGGCACAGCACTTTTTTCGGTCGAATTAGCATCGCGTTATCCAGAAAAAGAATTCGTTGCTATCGATGTCAAGGCAGATCGCCTGCAAAAGGGTGCGTACGAAGCCGTTGCACGAAAGTTAGAGAATATAAGTTTTATCCGTGCTCGTGCTGATCAGTTAGACCAGCTGGTTTCTGCTCATTCAGTGACATCGCTGTGGCTGACTTTTCCTGATCCGTTTCCGCGTAATCGTTCAGCCAATCGTCGCATGACCCATCCAAAGTTTTTGAGTATATATAAAAAACTACTTAGCCCTGAAGGCTCCTTATTACTCAAACACGATAATCAGGATTTTTTTGAATGGGGCATCAAGCAATTGATAAATGAAAAATGGAAAATTATCGAACAGTCATCTGGTTTACACAAATC